>JAISXC010000046.1 GCA_031270875.1 Desulfovibrio sp. | reverse complement strand
TGTCGCTTGACGGCGAAGTGAATTCGCCTTGCGACAATCTCGCGGCAAGGATTTGCTTGCAAATCCTTGCAGAGCAAATTATACATTTTCAATGTTAATTTGCTCTAACGTAGAGCCTTATGACGCCGGAGTGCGCGGGGACAGCCGGGCAGCCAGCCGCGTATGCCGGCGGCGGATTTTATTGTTCCTGACGGCCATGTGGAGCGCCCTGGCCTCCCCCACCAGGATGACGAGTCTTTTGCCGCGCGTCACTCCCGTGTAAATCAGATTGCGCTGCAGCAGCACATAATGCTGCATCATAACGGGGATGACCACGGCCTCATATTCCGACCCCTGGGATTTGTGAATGGAGATGGCATAGGCCGGCACAAGCTCGTCCAGTTCGGAAAATTCATACGGGACAAGGCGCTCGTCAAAATTGACGCTGAGGATGCGCTCATGGGGATCAATAAAGGCGATGCGCCCCATGTCGCCGTTAAAAACATCCTTGTCGTAATTGTTGCGCAACTGCATGACCTTATCATGCAGACGAAATACCCTGTCACCTCGCCGCACCTCAAAGCCGTTGGGGTTAAGGGCTTCCTGCAAAAGCGCGTTCATGCGTCCCGCTCCGACGGCCCCCTTGTGCATGGGCGTCAGAACCTGAATGTCGTCTACGGGGTTCAGCCCGAAACGACGGGGAATATGACTGCACACCAGATCCACCACGGCGCTGGCCGCCTTTTCCGGATCATTCTGATGTATGAAATAAAAATCCGACAGTCGGTTTTTGTTTGATTCCAATGGAGGCACGGTGCCCTGATTGATGAGATGCGCGTTACAGACAATCTCGCTTTCGGAGGCCTGACGGAAAATTTCCGTCAACTCGACCACCGGAACGACACCCGCTTTTATGACATCCGACAGAACAGTGCCCGGTCCTACCGAGGGCAGCTGATTCACATCCCCCACCAGGACAAGACTTGCTCCCAAAGGAATGGCCTTGAGCAAATGATAAAACAGCAGGCAGTCCATCATGGAAGATTCGTCCACCACAAGAAGGCCGCAAGCCAGCGGCCTGTCCTCATTACGGGCGAAGCCGTCTTCCTTGGGGCTGTATTCCAGCAGCCGGTGCAGGGTGCGCGCCTCGTGGGCGCAGGCTTCGGCCATACGCTTTGCGGCGCGTCCTGTTGGAGCGGCCAGCAGTATGCGGGCGCGTCTTTCGCTGAAAAGACGGATGACGGCGTTGATGATCGTGGTCTTGCCCGTGCCCGGACCGCCCGTCAAAACCAAAATTTTGCTGCGCATGACCATGCGCAGCGCATATAACTGCTCCGGGGCGAGAGTGATGGGCATCTCGGAGGCGGCTTTGTCCACCGCGGCCTGAGGATCGGCAAAGACCACCGAGCGGGGAGAATGGAGCAATCGTTGCAGATAATAGGCTGTTTTGGTTTCACAATGATGGTAAAGACTCAGATAGATGCCTGTCTCTCCGTCCATCTCCTCGCGAACGATTCTTCCTTCCCGCTCCAGAGAATCAATTGATCCGGCAACCATATCAGCCCCGACGCCGAGCTGGACGCAGGCCGCCTCGCTCAAATCCGCTTCCGGCATATACACGTTGCCCTCGTCCATGGCCTTCTGCAGGACATAAAGCGTGCCGGCCTGAATCCGCAGCGGATGCTCCTGCCCGAAACCAAGTTTGCGGGCCGCCGCGTCCGCCGTCACAAAACCGATGCCGCGAATGTCCATGGCGAGGCGATAGGGATTTTCCCGCACGATTTCCAGCGCGTGAACGCCATAGGCCCTGTAGACCCGCAAGGCATACGTCGGGGTGATGCCGTGCGGCTGGAGAAACAGCAGCAAATCGCGCATTCTCCGGTGTTCTTCCCAGCTCTTCCGAATGCGTTCAAGGGTTTTTTTGCCGATGCCGCGCACCCTGAGCAGCGATTCAGGCTCCTCGTCCAGGAGACGGAGAGTGTCTTCGCCAAAAAGTTTGACGATGCGCCCGGCCATCCCTTCGCCCACGCCGCTGATCAGCCCGGAGCCTAGATAGAGGCGGATGGCCTCGGCAGTGGCGGGCAAAATTTCCTCGGCGACATCAAAGGCGAACTGCCGCCCGTAGCGGGGATTATTCACCCAGCGGCCTTTCAGCCTGACCTGCGTGCCCTGCCGGGGATTGAACATGCAGCCCACGCAGGTCACGGCATCAGGCGCGAACATCGGACTTTTTTCCCCTGCCCGCGCGGCTGCGGGAAGAATCGGACTCAAACGCAGGACAGTGTACCCGTTTTCCCCATTGTGAAAGAGAACTCGATCCAGCGTGCCGGCCAACTCCGCGCCTTGTCCGTCAGGTTGACGCAGGTCGGAGACACGCCCGCCGTTGCCGCTTTGCGACATTGGATTCACCGGCATGGCCCCATACGTCTCTGCAACAGCAGCGCATCGGCCAGCGCAAGAGCCGTCATGGCGGACAGGACGGGAATAATCCGCGGAATGGCGGAAAGGTCATGACGCCCGCCAATCAGGATTTCCCTCGGGCGGCCCTGCGTGTCCACGGTATGCTGTTTTTGGGAGATTGAGGCTATGGGTTTGACGGCCGCGCGCAATATAATGTCCTGGCCGCTGGAAATTCCGCCCAGTATTCCGCCGGCATGATTCGAGGCAAAGCCACCCCCGGACAAAAGCGGATCGTTGTTCTGCGAGCCGGTGAGGCGGGCCGCCGCGAAGCCATCCCCAACCTCGACGCCCTTCACGGCGCCGACGCTCATAAGAGCATGGGCCAGCACGGCCTCAAGTTTGTCGAATACAGGTTCCCCTAGGCCGGCGGGCACATTTCTGGCCGCAATGGCGACTATGCCGCCCAGCGTATCGCCGGCCGCGCGGGCTTCTTCCACGCGGGCGTCCCACAGGGAGACCATCTTCTCCGAGGACGCGAAGTAGGGGCGGACAAACGCTCCCGCCAAGTCCATCTCCTCCGGCAGAGCCGCTATGCCGCCCAACTCAACACAACCCGCGTGAATGGCGACTTCATGACGCCGCAAAATTTTTTTGGCAACCGTCCCCGCCGCGACGCGCGCTATGGTCTCACGGCCGGACGCTCTGCCGCCGCCGCGATAATCGCGAATGCCGCAAAATTTTTGAAAATATCCCCAGTCCGCGTGGCCGGGCCGAAATACGTCCGCCAGCCCGCTGTAATCGCGCGGGCGCTGACCTTCATTGGCCACATAAAACGCAATGGGCGTTCCCGTAGTCACCCCGCCGAAGAGGCCGGAGAGCAGCCGCACCCTGTCCGCCTCTTCACGTTTTGTCGCCGCCGGCCCCAGCCCGGGCTTACGCAGGTCAAGCTCCGCCTGAATGTCGGCCTCGGAAAGCTCAATCCCCGCCGGGCATCCGTCAAGCACGCCGCCCACACCGGGACCGTGGGATTCGCCAAAGCTTGTCAGACGCAAAAGCCGCCCAAAACTGTTGCCGGACATCGCAATTCCCCGGTTGCTTGCCTTTTGCGCCGGCGCGGCATGGCCGGCGCAAAAGGTGGAGTCATATCTTGGCGGCCGTAAGCAAATCGGCTGTGGCGTCCGTAAGTTCCCAGGTAAATTCAGGCAATTCTCTGCCGAAATGCCCGTAAACGGAGGTTTTTTGATAAATCGGACGCTGCAACACAAGGCGTTTGTTGATAAAATAGGGCCGCAGGTCGAAGACTTCCCGTACGGCGCGCGTCAAGGTTTCATCCGGAATTCCGGATGTTCCCCGCGAGGAAACCAGTACGCTCACCGGCTGCGCCAGGCCTATGCAGTAGGCGATCTGCACTTCGCATACCGGCGCAAGGCCTGCCGCCACCACATTTTTGGCTATATAACGGCCCATGTATGCTCCGGAACGGTCAACCTTGGAGGGGTCTTTGCCGGAAAAAGCGCCGCCGCCGTGGTGGCCGCTGCCTCCATAGGTATCCTGAATGATTTTGCGGCCGGTAAGGCCGCAGTCTCCCATGGGCCCGCCAACCACAAACCGTCCTGTGGTATTGATAAAAATTTCGCAGTCTTTTTCGTCAAAATAGCCGGAAGGGGTCAGCACCGGCCGAATAACATGCTGCTTTACCGCCGCGGCGACGTCATCCTGACTGGCGGAAGCGCAGTGCTGGGTGGAAACAACCACATTGTTGATACGTACGGGCTTGCCGTCCTGATATTCAAAGGAAACCTGCGTTTTGCCGTCAGGGCGGAAAAAGTCAACCAATCCTTCTTTGCGCGCCGCCGCGAGACGCTGGGAGAGCTGGTGAGCCCAATAAATGGGAGCGGGCATCAACGTGGCCGTCTCATTGCAGGCATAGCCGAACATCATGCCCTGATCTCCCGCCCCCTGATCCTCCGGCCTCCCGCGCAAGACGCCCTGGGCGATATCCGGAGACTGGCGGCCGATGGACGAAATAACGGCGCAGGTCTGCCAGTCGAAACCCATTTCCGAGCTGTTGTAGCCTATTTTTTTGATTGTATCACGCACAACGGTCGGCAAATCGGCATAGCCGCGAGTGCTGATTTCTCCGGCTATGACAGCCATGCCGGTGGTCACGAGAGTCTCGCATGCCACGTGGGCGTCAGGATCCTGCGCAAGAAGCGTATCCAACACCGCATCGGAAATCTGATCCGCCACTTTGTCAGGATGCCCCTCGGTAACGGATTCGGAAGTGAAAAAATATTTGCCCCTGGTCTGCACGGAAACCTCCTTGGGATACGAGTAAATTAACAATGACAGCCACTGGTTTGTTTCTGGTTCAGGCGACGCGAAAACACAGGCGTCAGGGGTACAGGATAATATTGTCAATGAGGCGGGCTTTCCCCAGATGCACGGCGCACGCCATGAGGGATGGCTCCCCAATGCAGGCCACTTGCTCCAATGTTTCAGGATGCGCCACAGCGAGGTAGTCAAGCCGCCCCAAGGGCAAACGCTCGGCCCAGCGCCTCAGGACCGCTTTCCGCAACAGCCCCGCGTCCTTTTCGCCCCGCCCCGCCAGTTCCCGGGCGCAACGCAGCCCCTGATATATTTCCGGAGCCTGCGCGCGCTCTTCAGGCGTGAGATACACGTTGCGCGAGGACAGGGCAAGGCCGTCGGCCTCGCGCGCGACAGGACGCGTTTCAATACGTACGGGCATGTTGAGATCGCGCACCATCCGGCGGATAATGGCCTGCTGCTGCCAGTCCTTGTTTCCAAAAACAGCCACATCCGCCCGGCTGAGCAGAAAAAGCTTCAGCACCACCGTGCACACGCCGCGGAAATGCGCGGGACGTCTTTGCCCGCAAAGCTTTTTCGCCATGTCCGGAACATCAACCCATGTGCCGTGGTCCTGCGCGTACATGGCATCAGCCTTGGGCATAAACAGCACATCCGCTCCGCATGCTTCAGCGATGGCCTTATCGCGTTCCGCGTTTCTGGGATAGGAATCCAAATCCTCACCGGGGCCGAATTGAGCAGGGTTTACAAAAAGGCTGACGACAAGGCGCTTCGCGAGCCCCCTGCCGTGCCGCATCAGGTCTTCATGCCCGGCGTGATAACAGCCCATGGTGGGCACAAGGGCCGTGGTGAGGCCCTGGCAACGCCAGTCGCGGCATTGCTCGCTCAGTTCATACGGAGACACGAGTATCTGCATGGCAAAATTTATTACGCGGAATTATCCGGAAAATTCCAGAAAGTCGTGTTTCAAAGCCCACAAAAGGACAAAATCATCATCTCCGGGTCCGGCCCCCGGCGAGAGGCCACGGCAGATCTCGCGCAGGGCCGCGACCGTAATCGGCCGCCTTGCCGCGAAAAGGAATCTTTTCAGAGTGTCAGGCCTGATGTATCTCTCTGTCAAGCGATATATCACAGGAAAATCCATACCGTAATAAACCGCCCTGCCCGCCTTGCTCCAGACAAGTTTTTTATCCTGAATGGCGGGCGCGTCAACCTGCAATGTATAATAACTGCCGAAAATATCCATATAGGAAGGATACGCGGGATGACAGACCGCCCTGTGGGGACGCGCCGCAACCTCATCCGGCAGGTCGCAGGGAGTTTCATTCAACTCGGCCCACAACTCCAGATAGCGGTTCACAATGTGCCGCCAGGTATATCCGCCAAGAACGCGCTGCCGGCCGGCCTGCCCCATCTTCCGCCGCAGCGCGGCGTCGGCGGCAAGGCGGAACATGGCCTCCCCAAAAGCCCTGACATCCACCGCGCTCTGCTGGGCCAGCAAAAGATGGTATTCGGCCGCCGGGACAATGCGGGCGAGACAGTCCGTGGCCCGTGTTTTTGTCGGGCCGGTTACGGGTACAAGAATGCCGTTTTCCCCGTTATCCACCAAATCCCTGTACCCGTCGAAATTCGACGCCACAATCGGCAGGCAGGAAAGTTCCGCCTCCAGGATGGTCAGCCCGAAAGTCTCCTGCAGATTGTCCGACGGTGAAAGAAAGATGTCCGCGGCGGCATACAGAGACTTGCGGGCGGCATCGTCCGGTCGGGGGATCAGACGGCAGCATATGCCGAGATTGGCGGCCAGCCGCAGCAACTCTCTCTCAAAACCGTCGTTTTCATCAATCCATCCCGCCAGCACCAGGCAATAGTTCTCAGGCCGCAAACCGGCTTCTTCCGCGCGCTTGCAGGCGCGCAGAAGCGGCAGCAAGTCCATCTTCGACTGGTGGGAAATGCGCGCGAACACCAAAAATACGATCCTGTCCTCCAAGGCGTACCGGCAGCGGCATTGGCGGCCCAAGGAATCTTTTTCATCAGGGGCTGGCATAAGCTGCGGATCCGCCCCCAAGGGAATGTGTCTGACGGAAGGCGCCCTGAAATCTTTCTCGTCCAGGGCATAGGCGCGACGCAGGCGATCGTAGTACGACCGCACAACCGACACGCCGCAGATTGACGTGCCGACAATCGCATCACGCGTTGTAACCCCTCCCCACAAATGATTCAGGAAATTCCCTCCGTACTCGGCGTAGCTCAGGGAATGCGTCGGGGCGGTGACGGGAAATACGCGGCGGCTGAAAACATTGCGCAGGCAGACGGCTTCTGTAAAATGAAGGATGGGATCAGACAGATGCAAACAATAATAAGTATGTTTTTGCAGCGCTTCCGCAAAATCCCTGTGCAACTGCAAAACGAAACGCCCTTCTTTCATGGGGCCGGGAAAAACATTGTCCAGTTCTTTTTCAAGCCGGGCGCAGTCATCGGGATGGGGCAGGAAAAAATGGTACTTTTCGAAAAATCCGGCGGCAATCAGGGCGGTGAGAAAACGCCGGTTGGCTTCCCTGCGTCCCAGGGCTGATCCCTGCTCAAAAAACGGGTGCAGACTCGCCCAGATTTTTTCGTTTTTCATCCAGCCCTCTGTACTTTCAGTCTGAAAATTTCAGAACCATGCCTTACTGTTTGGAATTGGAGAAAAAATTATAGAGAAATTTTCCATAATTGTCACCGGTCATTCCGCCGCCTTGACCGGAGACCGGCTTACGGGCATAACTGCCGGCAGAGGAACACAGTATGCTGAAACCCTTCTATCAGGGCAAACTCGACACATTCTGCGCCATATACGCGGTTCTCAACGCCCTGCGCCTGACCCACGGCATCCGCACGCTGAGCGCGCGCGATTTGCTCAACGAAACCCTGCTCTCGCTTGCGGACAGGTCCGGCGCGCTGAGAGCCGTTCTTGAGCAGGATACCGATTATTTGGATCTTGTGGACGATCTCCTGATTGCGGCCGGCAAGAAATTCCCCTTAAGAGTTCACAAGCCTTTCAACGGGAACGATCAACCCTCGCCTCAGGAAGTGTGGGAAACCTTCCGTGACTGGTTTGAAAACGGCGCGCCGCGCGCTGTGATTTTGCGTTTTCTGCGCAGCCTGAAACCGGAAACCCCGCCCGTCAACCGACACTGGACGACCGCGGACCGCATGGACGACAAAATTCTTCATCTTTTTGACTGCAGCCATGAAGCGGAAGCGATACTCAACATCCGCAAAGAGAGTTTCGTCACCAGCCAGGAGGAGGTGAGCGCGGAGCGGTTGCTTTTTATCCAACCGTCCAGCCTGCGCTTTTTGCGGCTTCCTTTGTAACGCGGCGACCATTTTGCAATATGACAAGGTCCGCGTCACCCCCCCTGGCCGTCTGGAGCCTCTCCCTCGGTTGTCCCAAAAACCGTGTGGACAGCGAACGTTTGCTGGGTTCTCTGCCGGCCCCCGTCAAAAGCGTTCGGCATATAGGCAGAGCGCGCCTTGTTTTCATAAACACCTGCGGTTTCATCACACCTGCGGTGCGCGAGTCCGTCCGCGCGATACTGGATGCCGTCCGCGCCGTGTCACGCTGCAAAAGGAAACCGCTGCTTGCCGTTGCCGGCTGCATGGTCGGCCGCTACGGCGAAAAAACGCTGGCCGGGGAACTGCCTGAAGTGGACATCTGGCTGCCCGCGGCGCACCGCAGTCTCTGGCCGGCCATGCTCGCGGGCGCTCTCCACCTGCCGCGGCCGCAGGAAACCGGGGGCCGCCTGCTCTCCACAGGCCCTTCGTATGCATGGCTGAAGATCGCGGAAGGCTGCCGGCATCATTGCGCTTTCTGCACCATTCCCTCCATCCGCGGCCATCTTGAATCCGCCGGGGCGGACGATATTCTCAGCGAGGCAAAATTTTTGCTCGGCCAGGGGGTGAGGGAACTGGTGCTGGTAGCGCAGGACAGCACCAGTTGGGGTCTTGATCTGGGGATCAGGCACGGACTGCCCTCTCTGCTGGAACGCCTTGCGGGGCTTGACGGTCTTGCCTGGCTGCGCCTGCTCTATCTGTATCCGGTCGGCGTCACTCCCGCCCTGCTCGCTTTCGTCAGGGAAACCGGACCACCGCTGCTTCCATATCTGGACATCCCCCTGCAGCACGCGCATCCTTCGATACTGGCGCGGATGGGGCGCCCTTTCGCGCGCGATCCCAGACATGCGCTTGACGCCGTGCGCGCGGAGCTGCCCGATGCTTCCCTGCGGACTACCTTCATTGTGGGGTATCCCGGCGAAACTGAAAAACACTTTGACCACCTCTGCCGTTTTGTGGAGGAAGAGCGCTTTCAGCATGTGGGAGTTTTCACCTATCAGGCCGAAGACGGCACGAAGGCCGCCGCCCTGCCGGGACAGATACCCGAGGATGTCAAGCAGTCCCGCAAAAAGACCCTCATGGACATTCAGGCCGGAATCAGCGCCGCCCGCCTCGCGGCCTGCGTGGGCAAGCGTCTGCCCGTGCTTGTGGATGCCGCGCATCCGGAATGGCCGGGCCTGCATGTCGGGCGCGTATGGTTTCAAGCGCCGGAAGTGGACGGCATAACCTATGTCAGCGGCCCGGGCATCGCTCCGGGAGCCATGAGGGAGTGCGAAATCGTTGAAAGTTCGGAATATGACCTGACGGGCCTTGCATAGGCTCCCCCGGCAAGGAATATTCCCGAAGGGGCGTAACCCCTCCGGAAATATGTGCCTTCAGGCGCATGGCACGCGCTTTCAGGCCGGTTTTTAGCCGCTGATGAGCTGCAAGGCCATGCGCGGTATGCTGTTGGCCTGCGAAAGCATGGCCACGGCGGCCTGGGTGAGTATCTGGTTGCGTACGAACTGCGTCATTTCGGAGGCCACGTCCACATCGGAAATGCGCGATTCCGCGGCCTGCAGATTTTCGGCCTGGATCGTCAGGTTGGAGATGGTGTTTTCCAGACGGTTCTGCATCGCGCCGAGGTTCGCGCGTATCTTGTCCTTGGAGACGATGGCGTTGTTGATCGCCACCAGAGCCTCCTGCGCGGCCTGCTGCGTGGAGATGCTGTAGCCCGCGTCCTGCGCCGAGGAGTTGCCCAGCCCCAGGGCGGAGGCCGTCGCGGTGCCGATCTGGATATAGTAATAATCTTCCGCCGAGTCGTTGCCCGAACCGAAGTGCACTTTCAGCTTGCCGGTGGAGGTGAGCAGGTCGCCGTTGTGACTATCGTTGGAAAGATTGC
>JAISXC010000155.1 GCA_031270875.1 Desulfovibrio sp. | reverse complement strand
CACGCTGGCCGCTATGAGGCGCAGCGCGCCATGGAGAGACAGAATGCCGAATACTGGCGCAAAAGCGGCAAGCCCCGCATAGCCGTTTTCTGCGCTTCCTGTTTTCACAGTCTGCACGGGTATGCCGGCAGGGTTCTGACGGGAAATGAGGCCGAGGAATGGCTTGCGGCCCTGACTCCCGTCAGCGTTCTGCTCGCCGGCGCGGAAATCGAACACACGGAGGCGAAGCCGGCCGTCTACGGCTATCATCAGCCCTGTCACTGGGGAGATAATGACAAGGACATCAAATTTTTGCAGAAACTTTTTCCCGGCCTGAAAAAAGGGACGGGACTGTGCTGCGGCATGGGCGGGATATTGCAGATGAGCAATGCGGGGCTCTCTCGCCGGATGGCGGACTCAACCCTTGGGGGATTTCCCGCGGACATCCGCCGCATCGTCACCGGATGCAGCGGATGCGTCATGCAGTTGAACGCCGCGGCCGGAGACGGCGTGCGCATTGCGCACTGGCTCGACCTCGTGTGTCCGTGAGGAGGGAAACAAGGGGATCACCCCCACCGCAAGCGAAAAATGCCGAAACAGAAAAGTCCGCCCCGCTTCAGGCCCGGCGGACTTTTTCCGTTCATTACGCGATTGGATATGGATATTCATAAATAGTAGTTCACGGCTCGCTCCGTCCGGTTATTATCATTCCCGTGGTGTTATTTTGACCGGGAATTGAAAAATCCGAATTTCAGCCATGAAAGGAGCAGGCCATGTCAGAGCAGAAAAAACATTTGAACGCCTTGGGGCGGGATGCCGCCTACCAACTTGCGAATATAACCAAAACACCCCCGCAGTTCGCTTCCATCACGCCTCGCTGGCTGACCAGACTTCTGGAATTCAAAGGCCTTGATGCCGGAATTTACCGGGTAAACAGAGTTGTTGAAGGTGAAACCCCCCTGGATGTTCTGTGCAGTCAGGAGCGAAAACATGCGGAAATACCCCGGGGATATATCGAGTACCAAAGCAAACCGCGCGAATACGAGCTCAGTTCCATATCGACCATAATCAATGTGGATACAAAAATATCGGATGTTTACAGTTCTCCCTATGACCAGATAGGCGAACAAATCGCCCTGGCTGTGGAAAGTCTCAGAGAGCGCCAGGAAAGCCAGATCATCAACAACGACGATTACGGGCTCCTGAAAAACGCGGTTTCCTCCCAGCGCGTACAGCCCCGATACGGAGCGCCCATGCCGGACGATCTGGACGAGCTGCTGACAAAGGTGTGGAAGGAACCCTCCTTCTTTCTGGCCCACCCCAAGGCGGTGGCCGCCTTTGCGCGTGAATGCACAAGGCGCGGAGTGCCGCCGGCGACGGTGACCATACACGGCGGAACCTTTATCGCCTGGCGCGGAGTTCCCCTCATTCCCACCGACAAACTGTTTGTGGACGGGCTGAAAAACCCGAAGAGCAGGTCCGGGAAAACCAACATCCTGCTGGTGCGCACCGGCGAGCGGAAACGCGGCGTCATCGGTCTGCACCAAAGCGGCCTGCCGGGAGAACATTCGCGCGGTCTTTCCGCGCGCCTGCGCGGGATAGACGACAACGGCCTGGCCTCATACCTGCTTTCCCTATACTGCTCCGCGGCCATACTGGCGGATGACGCGCTTGCCGTGCTTGAAGACGTGGAGGTGGGGGATTATTATGACTACAGATAACGGCCTTTGGCCTGACCCCAGGCTCTATGGTCTGCCGGATGAAAACGGGCTGCTCGGCATTCTGCGGAAATACGCCTCCGGATTCGGACAGGCCGGATCCGTCGTCTATTCCCCGACTGTCGGCCCCGCCGACGGCGGACGGAGCGGCGGCCATGAAACGGCGGTCGCGCCGTACCGCGGGCCGGGAGATGTCCGCGCAAGTGCGGGAAATCAGTATGTGGGCGATATTCCTCTTGAAAGAATCAGAAACGACTTCCCCATACTTGCCGAACAGATAAACGGACGCCCTCTGGTCTGGCTTGACAACGCGGCCACAACGCAACGTCCGCGCCAGGTCATGGATCGCATATCGTACTATTACGCCCACGAAAATTCCAACGTGCACAGGGGAGCGCATACCCTGGCGGCCCGGTCCACGGACGCCTATGAAGCCGCCCGTGAAAAAATCGCCCGTTTCATCGGCGCGGAGGGCAAGGACAACATCGTGTTCGTGCGCGGCGCCACCGAGGGGATCAATCTGGCGGCGCAGGCCTATGCGAAGCGACTGCTGCGCCCTGGCGACGAAATCATCCTGACGCTGCTGGAGCATCACGCCAACATAGTTCCCTGGCAGCTCGTCGCCCGGGAAACGGGAGCGCTGCTGCGCGTGGCGCCCGTGGACGACGGCGGGCAGATTGTTCTTTCGGAATATTCGCGCCTGTTCAACGGCAGAACCCGTTTCGCTTCCGTGGCCCATGTGTCCAACGCTCTGGGCACGGTGACTCCGGTGGAGGAAATGATCGCCGTGGCCCACGGTTTCGGCGTGCCGGTGTGCGTGGACGGGGCGCAATCCGTATCGCACATGCCCGTAAACGTCACGGCTCTGGACGCGGATTTCTTTGTCTTTTCAGGCCACAAAGTTTTCGGCCCCACCGGAATAGGAGTGCTGTACGGAAAAAAAGAGCTGCTGGAAAAGGCCGGGCCGTATCAGGGCGGCGGAAACATGATCGCCGATGTGACTTTTGAGCGGACGCTGTATCAGAAGGCTCCGGCCAAATTCGAGGC
>JAISXC010000175.1 GCA_031270875.1 Desulfovibrio sp. | reverse complement strand
CGCCTGCCCCCCTATGTATTCGCCGTCGTGGGGGATCTCAAAATGCGGCTGCGCCGCCAGAATGTCGATATCGTCGATTTCAACATGGGCAATCCGGACATCCCCACGCCGGCCCATATTGTGGACAAGCTCACGGAAGCGGCCCGCAAGCCCGTCAATCACCGCTATTCGCTCTCGCGCGGCATCCCCAATCTGCGCAAGGCCGTGTGCGACAGATATGCCCGCCTTTATAACGTCCATCTGGATCCGGAATCCGAGGCGATCGCCACCATGGGTTCCAAGGAAGGTCTCGCCCATCTCTCTCTTGCCATGCTTGACCCCGGTGATGTGGTCCTGGCCCCTGACCCCACCTATCCCATTCACAAGTACGCTCCCGTCATTGCCGGCGCGGACGTGCGCAGCGTGCCCATAGGCCCCGGACGCGACTTTTTTGAAGATCTTACCACCGCCACGCGCCAGGCGTGGCCCAAGCCCAAAGTGCTCTTTCTCTGTTATCCCCACAACCCCACAACTGAAGTGACCACGCTGGAATTCTTCCGGAAAATCGTGAATTTCGCCAAAGAAAACGGCATCTGGGTCATCCACGACCTGGCTTACGCCGATTTGGTTTTTGACGGCTACACCGCCCCGAGTTTCCTGCAGGCCGAGGGTGCCAGGGATGTGGGCGTGGAATTTTACACCATGTCCAAAAGCTATTCCATGCCCGGCTGGCGCGTGGGCTTTTGCCTGGGCAACGCCCGGCTCGTCCACGCCCTTTCGCGCGTCAAGAGCTATCTGGATTACGGCATCTTTCAGCCTGTCCAGATTGCCGCAACAGTGGCCCTGAACGGTTCCGACGCCTGCGTGGGCGAGATATGCGGCATCTACCGCGAACGGCGCGACAGGCTTATTGAGGGCCTCAACCGCATCGGCTGGGAAACCCCTTCACCCAAAGCCACCATGTTTGTCTGGGCGCGCATACCCGAGCCCTTCCGTAAAATGGGATCTGTGGAATTTTCCAAACTTCTCCTCACGGAAGCCCATGTGGCGGTTTCTCCGGGGCTGGGTTTCGGCTCCTACGGTGACGAATATGTGCGTTTTGCCCTCATAGAAAACGAGCATCGCACGCGTCAGGCCATTGCCGGCATCAGACGGCTGCTTTCAGGGACGCCGCAATGAGACAGTCCCCCGGCAGCGGGCCGCTTGTCGTCGGGTTGGCCGGTTTCGGCACTGTGGGCGGAGGACTTGCCCGTCTGCTTGAGGAAAACGCGGAACTTACCCGTCAGCGCGCCGGACGCGATATTGTCGTCAAACGCGTTCTTGTGCGCGACGCCGGCAAGACCCGCAGCGCGCCCCTGCCCGCGAACGCGGAATTGACCACGGACCCCGCGGCCCTTACGGACGATCCGCAGATTGACGTGCTTGCGGAACTCATCGGCGGCATCGACCAGGCCCGGGCGCTCATTGACAGGGCGCTTGACAGGGGCAAGCACATTGTCACGGCCAACAAGGCGCTGCTCGCCGAGGAGGGGCTCGCCCTCTTCAAAAAAGCCGGGAGCAGAAACCTCGCCTTGCGCCATGAAGCCGCCGTGGCGGGGGCCATACCCATCGTGCAGACCCTGAAGGAAAGCCTCACGGGCAATCGCGTCATTTCGCTGCTCGGCATTCTTAACGGAACCAGCAACTATATCCTTTCCGAAATGACAAGCGGCAATGTGGACTTCAGCGCCGCCCTCAGGCAGGCGCAGGAACTCGGCTACGCCGAGGCCGACCCCACGCTGGACATCGACGGGCACGACGCGGCCCACAAGCTCATCCTGCTCATACGCCTGGCCTACGGCGTCCACTATCCCTATGCCGCTCTCGCCGTGCGCGGCATACGCGACCTTTCGGCCATGGACATCCGTCTTGCCGGGGAATTCGGCTACAGCATCAAACTCATAGGCCAGGCCAGAGAAATTTCCGGCGCTGACGGCCGCATGTATCTGGAAGCCGGAATTTTTCCCGCGCTTGTCTACAACAGGTATCTGCTGGCCAGGGTGAACGGCGTCTACAACGCCGTCCGCGTGGAGGCCAACGCGGCGGGATCCCTTTTCTTCCACGGGCGCGGCGCCGGCGATCTGCCTACGGCCGGGGCCGTCCTTTCCGACCTTGTGGCCATAGCGCGCGGCGAGCGGACGAACAATACCGGCTTTGTGCGCCAGGATCTGCCAGGGGCCGTTGTTCTGCCCCAGGAGGAAGGACGTTCCTCTTTCTATGCGCGCCTCACGGTGCGGGACAGGCCGGGCGTGTTGCGGGATCTGGCCGGAGCCATGGCGGCCGAGGAGGTCAGCGTGGCGCAGATGATACAGAAATCAGGGGAAGGCGATACGGTGCCCCTGGTGTTCATGACGCACGAAACCACGGCCCGCGCCATGAACAGTTCTCTGAAACGCATGATGGACGCGGGGCTGCTCACGGAACCCGCGGTATGCTATCGGGTATTATAAACGGGTATTGCAAAAAAGGAATCTGTCATGTTTATCGCCAACCGCCTCCAGTCTCTCCAGCCTTCCCTGACCATCAGCCTGAACGCACGCGCCCAGGAACTCAGGGGCCAGGGCATCGACGTCACCAGTCTTGCCATCGGCGAGCCGGATTTTCCCACTCCCGCGCACATACGCGAGGCGGCCAAAAATGCCGTTGACGCCAATTTTACCCGCTATACGGCAGCGCCGGGCATTCCGGAACTGCGCAAGGCCGTGGGCGAATATTTTGAGCGGCAATACGGCGTGCCCGTGCCGCCCGAAGCGGTCATTGTCTCGGCGGGGGGCAAACACGCCGCGTTCAACCTTGCGCAAGGGCTTCTCAATCCGGGAGACGAGGCCATCATCCCCGCGCCTTACTGGCTGAGCTACCCGCCCATTGTGGAGCTTGCCGGGGGCAGGCCCGTCACCGTTCTGGCCGGAGCGGACAAAGGATTCAAGATAACGCCGGACATGCTGGAAGCCCTGCGCGGCCCCAAAACAAGGCTGCTTGTCCTCAATTCCCCCTCCAATCCCACAGGCGTGGTGTACTCCCAGGCGGAACTGGACGCGCTGGTGAACTGGGCCGTATCCCACAAAATTTTCGTGCTGAGCGACGAAATTTACGACCAGCTTGTCTTTGAGCCGGCCAAGGCGGCCAGCGCCATCGGCTGGTTCGCCAAATACCCCGATCTGGTGGCCGTGCTCAACGGCGCTTCCAAAACCTTCGCCATGACGGGCTGGCGCGTGGGCTGGCTTGCGGGGCATCCGGATCTCATCAGGAAACTTTCCGCCCTGCAGGGGCAGAGCACTTCAGGCGTCTGCTCCATTGCCCAGAAAGCGGCTCTGGCCGCCCTTACCGGCCCCATGGACTGCGTGGCGGACATGCGCGGCGCTTTTCAGCGACGGCGCGACGCCGCCATGAAAATCATCAACACATGGCCTCAGGCCGTGTGTCCCCGGCCGGACGGAGCCTTTTACCTTTTTGTCGACGTGCATCGCTCCTACACGGGCGCTGTACAAAGCTCCACCGACATCTGCTCCCATTTGCTGGACAGGGCGCTCGTATCCATGGTGCCGGGCGCGGCCTTCGGCGACGACAACTGCATTCGCCTTTCCTACGCGGTGGCCGACGACGTACTCAGGGCGGCGCTGCGGCGCGTGGGCGAGGAGCTGGAGAAATTGTCCGCCAAATAGCCCGCTGCTGGTGTGAAAGAAATTGCTTTACGGCGTCGCTTTCGCCGTGATCAGCTTTTCAAAAGAACTGCCGTTCCACTGATAGCG
>JAISXC010000151.1 GCA_031270875.1 Desulfovibrio sp. | reverse complement strand
CCAGCATTAAGAAAGTCAAATCATTCGCCAAACAGGTTGTGCCCGGCCACGACAGGCTTCTCGGCATTGAGCGGGACAGGGTCGTTGCCCTGCGGCCCGCGCGGCGTACCCTTGTGGTGCCCGCGGGTGTTGTGGATCAGGAGCCCCGCAAACTTGAACTGACCCTGGAACAAACCTGGCTGCCTTTCAGCAACGGCCTTTAGGGCATTTCACACTTGAAATGCCCGCAGGGAGTCGCTTGCAGATTCTTGCCGTGAGACGCGCGCAGCTGGGCTTTGCCCACCGGCAAAAGGGCGTCTCAAGCGTGAGCCGCCCCGGGAGACGAAGGATGGACGCGTTGAAAGAATGCATTAAGGATGGAGAAAAAAGGCATCTTCTGTTCTCCGTCATAAGCGGCATTGCCCTGGTGTTCAGCTTTTGGAGCGTATCCGGGCCACTTCCTTTCGATCCCGCATGGATCGCCGTCGTGCTGTGCGGCTTTCCTATTCTCAGAGGAGCTATGGCTGGTCTTGCGACCGGTTTTGACATCAAGGCGGATGTACTGGTCGCCATGGCCCTGATCGCGGCAATTTATATCGGGGAAATTTTCGCGGCGGGCGAAGTGGCTTTTATCATGTCCCTCGGTTCGCTGCTTGAGGAGCGCACGGTGCGCAAGGCCCGTGAGGGCATTGAAAAACTGGTGAATATGACGCCGCGGACCGCCCGTGTGGTTCGTGGCGGCTTCGAAGAAACCGTTCCGGCGGAAAATGTGAAGGCCGGCGACATGCTGCGGGTGCTCCCCGGCGAAACCATCGCCGTTGACGGCGTCATCACTTTCGGCCAGACAGCCGTTGACCAGTCCTTGCTGACCGGTGAATCCCTGCCCCTGGACAAAGGCGTAAACGATGAAGTGTTCAGCGGAACCGTCAACCAGCTGGGCGCATTCGACATGCGGGCCACAAAGGTAGGCGGGGATAGTTCGCTGCAACGCATGATTCGCCTTGTCGAATCGGCGGATGCCTCGAAAGCGCCCGTCGTGCGCATCATGGATCGTTGGGCGACCTGGATAGTCATCGCCGCCCTGCTCACTGCCATCGGCACATGGTTCTATACCGGGGAAATCATCAGGGCCGTCACCATTTTGGTTGTTTTCTGCCCTTGCTCCCTGGTGCTCGCCACACCAACGGCCATCATGGCGGGCATCGGCAATGCAACCCGCTTCGGCGTGCTGATATCCTCCGGCGACGCGCTTGAACGTCTGGCGAGAGTCACGCGGGTCGTATTTGACAAAACAGGCACATTGACCCGCGGCAAACCGGAAGTCGTGGCCGTGCGCTCTTTTTCGCCGGATTTGTCCGACACCGGACTGCTCCGCCTAGCGGTCACCATTGAGCAGCGCTCGGAACATCCATTGGGCCGGGCCATAGTGCGCCACGCACGGAGCCAAGGAATAAGCCCGAAAGATCTGGAACAATTTGCCACGATTCCCGGCAGGGGCATATGGGTCAAAGCTGACGGGAAGCAGGCCTTTGGCGGCACCCTGCAACTGATGCTCGACAACGGCTTGAAGCCGGCCGAGGAAATCAACGGCGCCGTTGAGCGATACAGGGAATCCGGCGGCACGGTTGTCTATATCGCCGCCGCCAACGCCATTGCGGGGATTATTGTTCTTGCGGACACCTTGCGTTCCGATGCCGAGGAAACAGTGCGCGGCCTTCATAACAAAAGGGTCCGGACTATGCTGCTGACAGGCGATAACGCGCGGTCCGCGAAAAATATTGCCGAAGCCGTCGGCATCAGCCAGGTCAGAGCCGAATTGCTGCCAGAGGATAAGGTCAACATCATCAATGAGTTGCAGATGTTCACCTTCGATAGAGTCTGCATGGTCGGCGACGGGATAAATGACGCGCCCGCCTTGAAAACGGCACATGTCGGTCTTGCCATGGGAGGCGTGGGAAGCGACATAGCCGTGGACGCCGCCGACGCCGTGCTGGTGCATGACGACATCAAACGGCTGCCGCAGCTTATCGGACTGGCGAGAAAAACGGCATTGACCATCAGGATCAACATCGTCATGTCCATGATGCTGAATGTCGTTACCGTGCTTCTCGCGGCTGCGGGTCTCATGGGGCCGGTCGTCGGCGCTTTGGCCCACAACGCGGGCGCATTGCTGATAGTGCTGAACTCCACCCGTCTCCTGAGGTGGAAGTGTCCTCATGAAAATGGCAACCCGCGCGCAACCGGCCAGAACGCATGAGACCTTCGGGAGATAGCCCTCAAAATGCCGAAAGCGGGAGGTCCGTCGTCTTTTGTGGACTGGGGGTCCGGTCAACTTTTATGAAATCGTTACCTCTTATTCGCCGCGCAATTTTTTTTTATTTTTTTTTGTGATATAACATATTGTTATTGTGGAAATTAAAAATACTGTCCCTAAAATATTTTATGAAAACGCTTGCATAAATAATACAACTTGGCTACCATATCCCCTGTATTTCCCGCGTACAATATCCGCCTTGTCACAGCCAATCCGACGGAGGCCGCACGCCAATGATTTACGCTCTGAACAATGTTCCCAAAATAGTTTACGGCTTCGGGGCCATTGCCAAGGCCGGGGCCGAAATTGTCCGCCTTGGGGGCTCGCGGGTCTTCATCGTGACGGATCCGGGCATCGCGGCCCTGGGATTGCTTGACCCGCTGAAATCATCCCTGGCGGATACGGGCCTCGCATTTGAAACTTTCGACAAGGCCGAACTTGAACCTTCAGCGGATTCCATCCGGGTCTGCGCCGACGCGGCCAAGGCGTTCAAGGCCGACTGCGTCGTCGGCATCGGCGGAGGCAGCTCTCTTGACACGGCCAAAGCCGCCCTGGTGCTGCTTTCCAACGAAGGCGGAATCGAAAAGTACTTCGGCATGCACATGGTCAAGAACCAGTGCCTTCCGGCCATGTATATACCGACCGCCGCGGGCACGGGAAGCGAGGTGACTTCCATCTCCGTCCTGAGCGATCCGGCAAGCGGCGCCAAAATAGGCGTTGTCAGCGATTACATGTACGCAAGTGTCGTCCTGCTTGACCCGGATCTGACCATCGGCCTGCCGCCTCACATCACGGCCATGACGGGGCTCGACGCATTCGTTCATGCGATGGAATCCTTTGTGGGTCTTGCCGCCACGCCGTTTACCGACGCCTACAATCTTCAGGCCATGAGGCTTATCGCGGCGAACCTGCGCAAGGCTTACGCCAACGGCGCCAACAGGGAAGCCCGCGCCGCCATGCTCTACGCCGCGACGCTCGCGGGCATGGGATTCTCCCAAACCCAGAACGGCATCATCCACGCGGTGGGCACCAACCTGCCCGTCGCCTGTAAAGTGCCGCACGGGCTTGCCATGGCGATCCTCGCGCCAATGGGCATGAGCTTCAACTGCATCGCGGCGCCCGAGAAATACGCGCAGGTGGCGCATATTCTCGGCGTTGAACCCCGCAACACGGCGCTGGAGTCCGCCCGCGAGGGCATCGGCGCCATGCGCGCGCTGCTGGGCGACGTCGGCATCGCCCCGGGCCTGAAAGCGCACGGCGTGCCCCACGACGCCCTTGAAGCCACGGCGGAACGCGCGGCCAAAGCCAGACGCCTTATGGACAACAATCCACGCAAGGCCACAGCGAAACAGATTCTCACATTGCTCGAAGAACACTACTGACATGTTCCGGCGTCCGGATTTCCGGCGCCGGATTTCGCTCCGCGTATGGTCATCAACCAACGGAAGCAGCCATGAGCCGCGCCACCATCAAAAATGTCGCCATGCTCGCCGGGGTTTCCCAAAGTACCGTCTCACGCGCATTCAATGCGCCCGAAATGCTCAGGGCGGCAACCGTCCTGAAAGTTCGTGAGGCGGCGCGGCAAAGCAATTATGTGTACAACGCGACAGCGGCTTCCCTCTCCAGCCGCCGAACCGACACCCTTGGCGTGATCATCCCCTCTTCCGCTTACTCCGCGTTTGCCATCAACCTTATGGGCATTCAGGAGATCTGCGCCGAGCGCAATTACTCCTGCCGTATCGCGGCCTCCCGGTTCCAGCCGGAAAAGGAACTGCTCGCCATGCGCAAATACCACGAATTGCGCGTTTCCGGCCTGATTATGGCCGGAATTGACAAATCGAACATCCCGTATCTCAAAACCATGATGGACGACGGCATTCCGGCAGTCCTGCTGTGGGAGTCGCCCGGAGAGGAGTTCAACTACATAGCGGTCGACAATTTCAAAGCCGCCTATGAAGGCGTCGATTACCTCATATCTCTCGGGCACAGGCGCATTGCGCTTCTCAGCGGCCCATACGCCTGCGCTAAACGCAACTATGACCGGCTCGCGGGCTACAAGGCCGTGCACGCGAACCGGGAGATCCCCTTCCGCGAGGAGTTGGTGCGCTCGCAACTGCCGACCTTCCTTGACGGAAAATCCTCCATGCTCGCCTGTCTCGCGCTGCCTGGGCCGCCGACCGCCGTTTTGTGCGGCAACGATTACCTCGCCATAGGAGCTATCCGGGCCGTCCATGAAAAGGGACTGTCGGTGCCCAATGACGTTTCCGTCTGCGGATTCGACGATGTGGATATTTCCGCGTATTTCAACCCGCCCATCACCACCATGAAAACCCCGGGGGAAAGGATGGGACGCATGGCGGCCGAGGCAATTATCAACGCCGTTGACAATGGGGCGCGGCTCCATGCCCGGTATGTCCTTGAAGCGGAACTGGTGGTCAGAAAATCATGCGCGCCGTGCAAATGAACAGACATTCCCGATCATATGAATTCCCCGTTCACGGCGTTATCGGCATTTCCACTCTGGGCAAGGCGCATGTGGCGTCCGCTCTGCCGTCCGCCGGCGATGACGCGGTCATCCGTTTGCCGATAGACAGCGAGCTGGCCGAGGAATTCACGAAAGCGCGGGAATTCGCCTTTGAACAAGCCGGTCCGCGAAAAAATCTCTATTTCGATCCCGCCAAGACCAAAGCCGCCATCGTCACCTGCGGAGGGATATGCCCCGGCATAAACGACGTCATCCGCTCTCTCGTCCACACGCTCCACCGTGAATACAAGATATCCTCCGTTCTGGGGATCCGCTACGGGCTGTCCGGGCTCATTCCCTCGTACAAACTGGGAATTTTGGAACTTACGCCGGACACCGCGGCCAACATTCACGAAATCGGAGGCACGTTTCTGGGCACTTCCCGCGGGCCGCAACCGGTGGACGAGGTAATTGACGCTCTTGAACGGCTGAATGTGAACATGTTGTTCGTCATCGGCGGCGACGGCTCCATGAGGGCGGCCGCCGGAATAGATCTGGCGCTCCGCAGGGGGGGAAAACACATCGCCGTCATCGGCATACCCAAAACCATTGACAACGATATTTATTTCGTACCCCGCTCATTCGGGTTCGAAACCGCTGTGGACAAGACAGTCGGAGCGCTCCGTTGCGCCAAGGTCGAGGCCATGAGCGTCCGCGGGGGCATCGGCATTGTCAGGATGATGGGGCGCGAATCCGGATTTATCGCGGCGCACGCCGCACTCGCGTACCGGGATGTGGATTTCGTGCTGGTGCCCGAATCTCCCTTCGTTCTCCACGGACGGGGAGGATTGATCGAGGCGCTGGAAAACAAACTCGCCGCCAACGGCCATGCGCTCATCGCCGTGGCCGAGGGCGCGGGACAGGAGCTTATCTCCGCTCCGGACGGAAGCGACGCCTCCGGCAACAGGCATCTCGGAGATATCGCGGCGCACCTGATGCGGGAGATCGAAACCGATTTCGTTTCGCGCGGTCTGTCCTGTCACTTCAAATATATTGACCCGAGCTATATGGTGCGCTCCGTCCCCGCCGGGATAAACGACCGCATTTATGCCGCCACTCTGGGGCAGCATGCCGTGCACGCCGCCATGAGCGGACGGACAGGCATGGTTGTGGCGCAGATTATGGACAAATTCGTCCATCTGCCGCTTGCCCTGGTCACAAAAAAACGCCGGAAAATCAACCCGCGGTCGTCTCTTTGGCGGTCCGTGCTGGTATGCACGGGGCAGGGCTCTCTCACGGCGGCGGATTCCGGTTTGCAGGCGCCGGATATGCCGCGCCCGCAAGCGTAAAGGAAGATGTTATGAAGGATTCGCATGAAGAATTGGCCGGTCTCGCCCGCGAAGCAAGACGCGCACTCGTGCGCATGATCGGCGGGCTCGGTGTCGGGCACGTCGGCGGCTGTCTTTCCGTCATTGAGGCCATGACCTACCTGTATTACAGGGAAATGAAAATCAAACCCGACCGGCCGGACTGGCCTGATCGCGACCGGTTCATCATGTCCAAGGGGCATGCCGGGCCGGCTCTCTATACCATGCTCGGCTTGCGCGGCTATTTCAGCAAATACCTGTTCGCGACGTTGAACCGACCAGGCACGCGCTTGCCGAGCCACTGCGACATGCGTCTTACCACAGGCGTGGACATGACCGCCGGATCCCTCGGTCAGGGACTTTCCATCGCCGTCGGGATGGCGCTTGCGGCGCGCCTCGACAGGAAAACTTATCGCACGTTCTGCATTATCGGCGACGGCGAGCAGCAGGAAGGCCAGATATGGGAAGCGGCCATGTATGCCGCCAGCCGGAAGCTCGACAATCTGGTGGCGCTTCTTGACGACAACGGCATGCAGATTGACGGCCTGACTGACGACATCAACACCGTACGCCCCATGGAAAAACGATGGGCCGCTTTCGGATGGGCGACCACGGTCATCAACGGCCACGATTTCGGAGAGCTTGAAAAGGCGTTCTGCTTCGCCAGAAAGACCAGGGGCAAACCCACGGCCATCGTGATGAACACGATCAAGGGCAAGGGCGTTTCCATCGCGGAAAACAAGTGCTCGTCCCACAACATGCCTCTTACGCCGGAGCAGACTGAGGAAGCGCTCCGCGAACTGCAATAACCAGCGGAGCAAATTCATGCGGGAACAACAGGAAATGCGCGCCGTCTACTGCGCGGCCATGATGGAAATGGCTGAAAAGGACGAGCGTATCGTCGCGGTGCAGGCTGACCTCATGGGTGGACACGGCATGAAGCCCTTCGCGGAAAAATTCCCGGACCGCTCTTTCAACGTGGGCGTCGCCGAGGCGAACATGGCGGGTATCGCCGCCGGCCTCGCCGCCGCCGGAAAAATTCCCTTCATCCACTCCTTCGCCACATTCGCGACCCGCCGCTGTTTTGACCAGATCGCCATTTCGATCTGTTATGCCGGGCTGAAAGTGTGCATCATCGGCTCCGATCCCGGCGTAGGCGCGGAACTGAACGGCGGCACGCACATGGCCCTTGAAGATGTGGCCATCATGCGTGCCCTGCCGGGCATGACCATTTTCGAACCCGTCGACGGCGTGCAGCTCAAAGCCGCGCTGCCCGCCCTTGTCGCCCGGGAGGGCCCGGTATACATACGCCTGTACCGCAAGGCGGCGGAATCCGTATTCAGCGAGGACTACCGATTCAGATCCGACAAGGCCGATGTTCTGAAAGACGGACATGATGTCGCCATCATGGCCTCCGGCGTCTGCGTGCATGAGGCCCTCGCGGCCGCTGAAAGTCTGGAGGCGGACGGCGTCAAGGCGCGCGTCCTGAATATCCATACCGTGAAGCCCCTGGACGCGGATGCCGTCATCCGGGCCGCCGGCGAAACCGGAGCGGTCGTCACCGCGGAAAATCACGGCATTATCGGCGGATTGGGCAGCGCCGTCGCCGAGACCCTTGCCGAGGGCCATCCCGCACCCTTGGCGCGCGTGGGTGTGCGCGACCGTTTCGGCGAGGTGGGAAAACAGGATTATCTCATGCGGGCTTTCGGCATTACGGCTGATAATATTGTGGATGCGGTCCGCAATGTTTTGAAGCGCAAGCGTCAGATTTGATTCTCCAACGAAAAAGCGGGGTAACAATGCATACAATCGGCATTGCGGGTCTTGGCATCATGGGTTTGCGGGCGGCGGAAAAATTGCGCGAATGCGGATTTGACGTCCAGGGCCACGATCCCTTTATCCGTGCCGCGGAACGCGCGGCAAAGGCCGGTTTTACCCTCGCCGCCGGGCCGGATTCTCTGGCCGCCGCAACGGATTGTGTGATCATGTTTGTGCCGGGTCCCAAGGAAACAGAGGAGGTCATCGCCGGAGAAAACGGCATTTTGAAAAATGCCCGACCCGGTTTGGTCGTAGTGAATATGAGCACGACCGAACCTGAAGGAAATATCCGCATGGGCGAGCTGTTAGGGCGGCGAGGCGCTGGTCTTGTGGACGCGCCGGTTTTGGGCAGACCTGCCGGCGTTGGCGGCTGGGCATTTCCTGTCGGCGGCGAAAAGGAGCATGTCGAGGCTGTGACACCGGTGCTGACGGCGCTGGGCGGATCAATAAAAAATGTCTTCCATCTTGGACCGCTGGGATCCGGCAACAAACTCAAGCTGTTGAACAACATGATGTTCGGCGCCATCAACGCCTGCGCCGCTGAAATAATGGCACTCGCCGCTCGTTTGGGTATTTCCCAAAAGATGCTGCTTGATGTGGCGGTGGCTGCGAATGCCGGCACCGTCAGCGGCCTGTATCAGGAAATCGGCGCCCGTATCAGTGAACAACATTACACTGACCCGTCTTTCACTGTGGATATGCTGATAAAGGACAACCACCTGTGCCTGGAAATGGCCAGAAAATTGAACCTGCCCATGCCGCTGGGCAACGCTGTGGATACCTTGAACAGACTGGCCTCCCTGCATGGTTTGGGCGCCGAGGACAACGCGGCCATGTGGAAGGCGGTGGATGAATTTTGGGGGAAACAGCCATAATGGAACAAGGAGATAAAATGAAATGTTCCAATGGGGGCGAAGCCGCCGCGCGCGCGCTCATTGATCTCGGCGTGGAGTTTGTTTTTACCCTGACCGGCGGACACCTTAACCATATCCACGATACTTTGGAAAAAAGCCGTATACGCATGATTGACACTAGGCATGAACAGGCGGCTACCTTCATGGCTGACGCGTATGCGAGGATGACGGGAAAACCCGGTGTGGCCATGCTTACAGCCGGCCCAGGCTTCACCAACTGCATTTCACCTTTGCAACAGGCTGCTGCCAATTGCACGCCGCTGCTTGTCATAGCCGGAGCATCGGGTACGGATTGTCGTGACAAACTTGATCTCCAGGATGCCAAACAGGCCGCTATCGCCACGCCCATTGTCAAAGCGGCCTTTGTATGCACCGAAACCGAACGGGTGGCGGAATATGTGGAAATGGCCTATCGCACCTGCATTACGGGACGGCCTGGTCCTGTTTTTCTTGAGCTGCCCTGCAACGTACTTGCCAAAGCCATGCCTGATGAGTCCTGCGTTTATTTCAAAACAGAAGTTCATTCCCGGCCCGTGGATATGGAAGGAGTGAATCGCGCGATAGATTTACTCAACCAGATAACAAAACCCATTCTGGTTGTCGGCAGCGGTGGCGGCTATTCCAAAGCGGCGGAGGAACTCCTGCGTTTTGTGGAACAAAGCGGCATTCCTGTATTTACCGCCAATATGGGGCGCGGGCTTATTTCTGATCTTCATCCATTGTGCTTTGGCCTGGCCGCTCCCCATCGTCCGCTGACTGCGAAAAAGGCTTTCGCCGAAGCTGAAGTGGCGTTAATTCTCGGGCATCGCATCTCACTCAACCATTTTTTCGGCGGCGCTTACAATAAAGCCGGCACGCTCATTCAAGTCGATATCGCGGGTGAGGAACTGGGGCGCAACAGGGGTATTTCTCTGCCCATCATCAGCGATGTGAGGGCCTTTCTCAAGGCGGCGAATGACCGTTTGGACGCATCAGGCCTTGCCGGAGTCATGGGCAAACGTTACGCCGCCTGGGTACAGGAACTTCACCGTGAGAAGCAACGTTGCCGTGAAGCCATGCTGCCAAATATGACAAGCGCCGCGGTTCCCATCCATCCTATGCGGCTGGTGCATGAGGTCGACCGGTTTATGGATCGTGACGACGATGTGGTACTGGCGGACGGCGGCGACACGCTTACCTGGACGCTTATCGGGCGTACCGTGCGCAAGCCGTACCGCATTCTTGACCACGGTCAGTTCTGGTGCATAGGCGGCGGATTGCCGGACGCAATGGCGGCGCGCCTTGTCTATCCGAACAGCCGTGTGGCCTTACTGACGGGCGATGGCTCTTTGGGCTTCAATTTTATGGAGACGCACACCGCCATTCGTAAAAGACTTCCCCTTGTGATTGTGGTTTCCAACGATCAAAGCTGGGGGATGATCCGCCACAGCCAGCAACTGCGTCTGGGGCATACGCTGGATTCAGTGACTTTGCTTGGCGTCACCCCCTATCACGGCCTGGTGGAAGCCTTCGGCGGCAAGGGCTTTTTGGTGGAACGGCCGGAAGATATTCGACCGGCGCTGGAAGAAGCATTCGCGGCGAATACGGTGGCCTGTGTAAATGTGTTGACAGATCCTGAGATAATCAGTCCCGCCAGCATCGCGCTCGGACAACTTGGCGACTACAAGGCAAAGTGACTATTCCATCTGTTAATCCTGTCAAACAAGAATGAAAAATCGTCCATGGGGAAAATGGCAGCGACATCTTGGGGCGAAACCATCTGACAGGAGGCAAGCATGCGCATTCTCGTCACAGGCGGCGGCGGTTTCATAGGCGTCTTTCTCGTACGTGCCCTGCTGAACCAGGGCGATACGGTTGTGGTTTTCGACGTGGCGCCGCAACCCGCGTGCCTCATGGGTATTCCCGAAGTTACGTATGTACGCGGGGATTGCGGCGCGGAGATTGATCTCCGCAAGGCCGTATGCGTACACAAAATTGACGGCATTTTCCATTGCGGCGCTCTGATGGGGGGAGAGCCGTCCGAAAGCAATCCTCTGGAGGCATTCCGAGTCAATTTTCATTCAACACAAATCCTTTTGGACGCGGCGGTGACTTTTGGAGTGCGACGATTTTTCTTCATGAGTTCCATTTCGATATACGACCCCCGACAGCCGGAACCGGTGCCGCAAGACGGCATCATGAACCCGCCCAACATTTATGGTCAGACAAAACTCGCCAGCGAACATCTGATGCGCTGGTATGCGAAAAATCACGGTATCGACGCGCGCGGCATCAGGCCTTCGTGGGTATGGGGCCCGAACCGGCGACACGGTATGACTGCCCTGTACACCGCAGGCATGCTTAACCGCATCGCAGCCGGGGGTGAAGTCTTCATCGAAAACCCGGAAGAGCGCGGCGACTGGCTGTACATCCACGACTGCATCAAGGCCATGCTCATGCTTTGGAATGCCAAGGCTCCTAAAGAAAGAATCTATACCGTTTGCGGAAGCGTCCACACATTGCGGGAGGTGGCTGAAATCGCCGCCGGACACTGCCGCCAAGCCACACTCGTTTTCTCCGACGAAGAAACCGCGCTCTCGCCGTACGCTGTCCATTTTGACGATACGCCAGCGCGGCGTGATTTCGGCTGGAAGCCCGACTTTACAATTGAAACGGCTGTAAAAGATTACCTCAGCGTTGTGCTGGGGAGGGAAGTCTAGAGTCAAACTTTACCGGAGGATCGTATGAACCTGTTGAAAGCATTATCTGTCATGGCGCTCGTATGTCTTTTGGCAGTGCCCGTCCACGCGGCGCAGCAAAAAATCGTCATCCGCTACAGCCACAGTTCCGGGGCGATGGTCAGGGAGCCGCATCACGCCGCGGCTCTTGATTTCAAGAACTACGTGGAAAAAGCCGCCAACGGCGCCGTCGAAGTGCAGGTATACCCCGCCAGCCAGCTCGGCGGCGAAGAACGCAACTTTCAGGACATCCAGAACAAGGTTATCCAGGCGGCAAGCCTCGCGGTCAACAACGCGACGCTCTTCAGCCCTTCCCTCGGATTCTTCGATCTCCCGTACATCTTCAACAATTTTGAAGAAGCCTACAAGGCCATGGACGAAAACTGGGACGAGATCAACAAACGCATGATCAGGGAAAGCGGCAACATGGCTGTGGGCTGGCTGGTGCAGGGCTTCCGCGTGCTCAGCAATTCCAGGCATCAGGTCAAAACCCTGGCGGATCTCAAAGGGCTCAAGATCCGCGTGCCCAACAACCCCATCATGATCGCCACCTTCAAGGCATGGGGCTGCGAGCCGGCGCCCATGGCCTGGGATGAAACCTTCAACGCGCTCCAGCAAAAAGTTGTGGACGGACAGGAAAATCCCTATGCCGTATTCGCCTCCAACAAATTCGAGGAAGTGCAGAAATACATCACGGAAATCCACTACAAAATGTGGATCGGCCCCATCGTGGTCAATGCCGACTGGCTTGAGAAACTCCCGCCCGACATCAGGAAGACCGTTCTTGAGGCGGGCAGGCAGGCCACGAAAAACAACCGCGCCATGATCGCCGAGATGGACAGGGATCTCAAGGCGGCCATCGCCAAAGCCGGCGTGCGGATTATAGACAAACCCGATGACGAGACCGAATGGAGCGGGAGGGCCATGACAGTATGGCCGCAGTTCTACGACAAAATCGGCGATTTGACTTTGCTTGACAACGTGATGAAAAGCCTCGGCAGAACAAAGCCGTAATGACAAGGGCGCCGCAGGGCGGCGCCCCCTTCCGCGCGACCCAACGCGCAACCAAGGTGAATCCCCATGCGAAAAACCCTGCGAAACCTCTGGGAAAATTTTGAGGAATACTTCTGCGGCGTTCTCCTCATGGCCATCGTCACCCTGCTCATGGCGCAAGTGGCGCTGCGCTACGGCAGCGGAAGGACCATAGCCTGGATTGAGGAGGTGACGCGGTTCGCTTTTCTGTACCTCGTTTATTTCGCCGCAAGCGGCGTGGCGGCAAAAAATCTGCATATCCGCGTGACGGCGCAGTTGAAATTTTTGCCCCGCTTTCTTCAGGCCTTTCTGCTTTTCGCGACGGATCTTGTCTGGCTGGCCTTTTGTGTGATCACCGCCAAGGTGGGGTATGACTTCGTCGCCGGCATGGCGACGCGTCCCATGATCTCCGGCGCGCTTATGCTGGACATGCGCCTCGTGTATCTGGCCCTGCCATGCGCTTTCGCCCTGCAAAGCGTCCGCCTTGTCGAGCGATGGTGGAAAATCCTGACCAAACGGGAACCATTGGTCATACCCAGCGAGGAGGTGTTCTGATGCCCCTTGAAGTCCTCATCTGGGTGGTCATGATCGGCATGCTTATGCTGGGAGCGCCGGTGTTTGTCGCCCTCGGCGTCTCGTCGGTCACGGTCGTCATCCTGAGCGACATTCCCCTCGCCATGCTCGCGACGGACCTGTACAAAATCGCTGACATGTTCCCCCTGCTGGCCGTTGTCGGCTTCGTCTTCGCGGGCGCGCTCATGGACCGGGGCGGCATGGCGGAACAGATTGTCGAGGTCGCCTCGCTGGCCGTCGGCCGCGTCCGGGGCGGTCTCGGCATTGTGACCATTCTGGGCTGCATGTTCTTCGCCTCCATGATCGGATCCGGCCCCGGCACGGTGGCCGCCATGGGAAGTCTTATGATACCCTCAATGATCGCGCGTGGTTACTCGCCGGAATACGCGGCGGGCGTTTCCGCGACCGGCGGCACGCTCGGCATTCTGATTCCGCCGAGCAACCCCATGCTGGTCTACGGCATTATCGCCAACGTCTCCATCTCGGCCCTGTTCACAAGCGGGTTCATTCCCGGCCTCATCGTGGGTTCCGCCCTTATGCTGACGGCATACGTCCTCGCCCGCCGCGCTGGCTTCAGGGGCGATATGGAAATGCCCGACGGCAAAACGGCCAGACGCATAATCCTGCGCAATATCTGGTCCCTCCTCGCGCCGGTCATCATCCTGGGCGGTATTTACGCCGGAATCTGCACCCCGGTGGAAGCATCCATCGTCGCCGTATGGTATTCGCTTTTCGTCGGTTTCGTCATAACAAAGCGCCTTTCCCGCCAGGCCGTGTTCCAGGCCATCCGCATGGCTGTCGTCTCCACCGGCACCATTATTATCGTTGTGGGCGTTTCCAACGTATTCGGCCGGTTTCTGACCATGTACCAGATACCCCAGCAGCTTGCCGCAAACATGCTGGCGATTACGCAGAATCCCGCGCTTATTTTGATAATGATCATGCTTCTGCTGTTTTTCCTGGGCATGTTCATGGAAACGCTGGCCACGATTGTGGTGCTCGCCCCCATTTTTATCCCCATCATCAAAAAAGTGGGCATAGATCCGGTCTACTTCGGCATATTCTGGGTACTGACCAACGAAGTCGCCCTGCTCACGCCGCCGCTGGGGGTAAACCTCTTCATCGCCATGAACCTTTCCGGGCAAAGCCTGGAGAAGGTGGCAAAAGGAGCCCTCCCGTATATAATCGTTTTGTCGTCTCTGACTTTTGCCTCCATCTTCTTCCCGGAAATCGTCACTTTCCTGCCGAAATACTTCGGCATGAAGTGGTAAAGGAGCCGCGAAAAAAGACGCCGGAAACGCGGGCTCCGCTTCCACGGGCCATACGAGCGAAGGGCCGGACTTCCGCATTCGGCGGGCATGTCCGGAAGTCCGGACCGCCTCAGCGTATCAGGCACGTCTTTCCACAGGCATCCGCCTGTGTCCGCAAACTCTCCATCTCCGTCCGGTTCAGGGCGCGCCCTTTGCCGGTGAAAAAATCCGGATCCAGAACGCGCTCAAGCCGCACTTTTTGTAGAAAGACCGGAATGTCACCGGGAATCATCTCCAGAATGGCCTGAAAACTCTCCCTGTTGACAAAGGGCTCCACGCAGGGCACTCGGAACTCGCGCGGCACCGAACTGCCGTTGAGAAGATTGATGCTTGCGGACACCGCGTCCCCCGCGTCCTCGACGGATATTTCCCGCGGGTAGCGGCGCGGGTCAGCCTTGATGTCCATGGCGACATAGTCCAGAAGATTTTCCCGCAACAGTTGGTCCAGAACATCCGGCCTGCTGCCGTTGGTGTCGAGTTTGATCGCGTAGCCCAGCTCTTTGAGACTACGGCAAAATTCCGCCAGCTCCTCCTGCAGGCCCGGCTCCCCGCCGGTGATGACCACGCCTTCCAAAAACCGCCTGCGCCGCGTTAAAAACTCCAGAATGTCGTCAGGCTCCAGCAGGTCCCCCTGACGCTTCAAATCCGGATTATGGCAGTAAGGGCAGAAAAAATTGCAGCCACGGACGAACACAACTGCGCTGACCCTGCCGGGAAAGTCGAGCAGGGTGGTTTTTTGCAGCGCCCCTATCCGCACGGCGGGCTCACATTTCAGCGATCTTCCCGGCCGGACAGTTTTTTCAGGCCGTCAATCCACCGCTCCACAAAAGCGGGATATTCGCCAAGCCCTTTTGAGACCGCCTGAACCTGTATGCCGTTGGCGATGAAGCGCTGCCGCCAGCTTTCCGCCCCGGCGCCGAACAGATCGTTCGCGGCATGATCTCCTGCGACCGTCA
>JAISXC010000030.1 GCA_031270875.1 Desulfovibrio sp. | reverse complement strand
CCAGAAAAGGACCGTGCAGGCGCTGCAAACGGCCGCTGCCGGGTTTGTAAAGCATGTCGCCGCGACCGAGAAGATGTTCCGCGCCAACCTGATCCAATATGGTGCGGGAATCGTGTTTGAATGTCACCTGAAAGGAAATGCGGCAGGGGAAGTTCGCCTTGATCAGGCCTGTCACAACGTCCACGCTGGGACGTTGCGTCGCCAGAATCAGATGAATGCCGGCGGCCCGCGCCAACTGCGCCAGACGCACGATGCATTTTTCCACATCGCGCCCCGACGTCACCATCAGATCCGCCAGTTCGTCTATGACAATGACAAGATAGGGAAGATGCTCCAGGTCGGCAAAGTCCGGCGGGAGTTCGTTCCTGTAGCAGGCGAGCTTTTTGTTATAGTCGGTCACATGGCGAACGCCAAGTCGTTTTATCGCCATATAGCGGCGTTCCATCTCATGCACGGCCCAGTTCAGCGCGTTTTGGGCCTCATGCATTTCCGTCACCACTGGATGCACCAGGTGGGGTTCATCCGCATAGACTGCCATTTCAATGCGTTTGGGATCAATGAGCAGCAGTTGCATGTCCTGCGGCTGTGTCTTGTAGAGCAGGCTGATGAGGATGGCGTTCAGGCAGACGCTTTTGCCGGCGCCGGTGGCGCCGGCCACAAGAAGGTGGGGCATGCGCGCCAGATCGGCCATCACCGGCTGCCCGGCGATATCCTTGCCGAGGATCATGGTCAGGGGGCCGCAGCCTTTGACGAAGTTTTCCGTGGAGGCCAGCTCGCGGAAATTGACGCTCTCGCGGTGCGTGTTGGGAATTTCAATGCCCACGGTGTCCGATCCGGGAATCGGAGCCTGGATGCGCACGGCCACAGCCTTGAGACTGCGCGCGAGATCGTCGGAAAGCACTGCAATGCGGCTCACGCGCACGCCTTTTGCCGGCCGCACCTCAAACATGGTGACCACGGGGCCGGGCGTTATGCGCACAAGTTCTCCCTGAACGGCAAAATCATCAAGGCAGGCCATGAGGGTTTTGCCCTTGATCTCCAGATCCTCCTTTTGAGTGTGATACTCGGACGCGGGAGCTCTGAGCAAATCCAGTTTCGGGAGGGAAGGAGACGATTTGTCGCCGCGCGGCGCCCGCGCCGGAGAAGATGACGGTTGCGTGAAGGATGCGTCACTTTGGGCCGCCGCGGCCGCATCCCGGGGCTGGGCATCCAGCTCTTTTGTTTTATTGAAATTTTCCGGGGCCGGCAATACCTCATCCTGTTCCATACTTCCGCCCCCGTGCAGCGGAGGAAGCTTTTCCGTCCTTGGCCGGATGTTTCCCAGGATATTGCGGCAGTATTCCCAGAACGACTTCATTCCGGAAAAAGAAATATTCGAAAACGTTTTTCCGCCCGCTGTGGAAACGGTTTTTCCGGTTCTATCCCCAAGGGACGTTGTTTGCGGACGCGAGAGAAGCCGCGCGGCCAAGCTGAACCAGGAAACATTGAGTGCCAGTTGCAGTCCCGTTACAAGAACAAAAAACCAGAGCAGCATTGCCCCGAACGAGCTCAGGTAACGGCTTGCGTTGTCATGCAGGGCTTTGCCCACCATCCCGCCGCCGCTGAGATCCCCCAGAGAGAAATCCCAGGCGGAACCCGTGACCAGAAGGCAGAGCGTCAAGAGGAAAAAGCCGCACCAGCGCCACCAGCGCATAATGTAGGAGGGGGAGATGTGGGCGGCGCCAAGCGCGGCAAAAAGCGCGGACCAGAGCAGAGCCGCCACGCCGAAGAACTCATTGAGAAAACCCGCCACATACGCGCCGAAGAGACCGGCTTTGTTGCGCACCGCGGCATGAGTCTTGACGTGGTTGAGACTCGGATCGTTGGCGTCAAAACTCAACAGACTGAGCAGAAGCAGCAAAGCCCAAAAAATGAGAAAAAGCCCGAAAAGCTCGCGGCCGAATTTTTGGCTGTCCGTAAGACTATCCTCTATTCTCTGCCGAGATATTCCCTGGTGCGTGTATCAACTTTAATTTTGTCGCCTGCATTGACAAAAATCGGCACCTGCACCGTAATACCTGTTTCCAGTGTGGCGGGTTTGGTGACATTGCTCACGGTATCGCCCTTGACGCCCGGCTCGGTGTCGGTAACTTTCAACACAAGGGTAAGGGGAATATCAATATCCAGCGGCTGACCCTTGTAAAGCAGAATACGGCATTCCTGGCCATCCTTGAGAAAGGCGTCCTTGCCGCCGGTGGCCGTCGCGGTCATCTGCGTCTGCTCATAGTCGGTCATGTCCATAAAAACAAGCTCGTCGTCCTGGCGGTAAAGAAACTGCATGTCGCGGGTTTCCAGATCCGGTTTGTCTACCTTGTCGCCAGAACGAAAAGTGATGTCCTGCATGCGGCCTGTCAAAATGTTGCGCAATTTTGTGCGCACCATGGCGCCGCCCTTGCCGGGCTTAAAATGCTGAAAATCCACTATTTCAAAGGGGGTACCCTCCACTTCAATCTTGAGCCCCTTGCGGAAATCCGTAGTCGAGTACATGTGTCCCCTGTCCTCCTGAATGCTCCGGTCACACCGGAGAGCGCGTTGTTGTGACCGCCCTGAAAAAGGTTTACACTTGATAACGGTTTTCGCGGGATTCAAATACATTAAGCTCAAGTTGAATTATTAAGTATGAACAAACGGTCGCTTTGTGTCAAGCATGGTGCAGGCGGGGGCATCCCGGTATATCTGATTCTGGAGAACACGGTTTTCACCAGTGCCCAGCTCCCAGACTGTGCCGAAACGCAAATCGCCCTGGCGGGCCGTTCCAATGTGGGCAAATCTTCCCTGCTCAACGCCCTTGCCGGGCGTAAAAATCTGGCGAAAGTCAGCGCTACGCCCGGAAAGACGCGGTCAATAAATTTTTTCAGAGCAATGCCGTGGAATTTTTATTTGGTGGATCTGCCGGGGTATGGCTATGCCCGCGCCAGTCATCGGGAACGGGACAACTGGGCGAAACTTCTTGAACGCTATCTGACGAAAACGAAAAATTTGCGCGCTCTTGTTCTTTTGCTGGATTGCCGTCTGCCCCCGCAAAAAAACGACATGGAACTGACGCGGTTCGCAGGCGCGTCGCGATTTTCCCTTTTGCCGGTCCTTACAAAGACCGACAAATGCAACAGACGTGAACG
>JAISXC010000005.1 GCA_031270875.1 Desulfovibrio sp. | reverse complement strand
AGTCGCCTACGGCGACACGCGTCCGCTCAAACCAGGCATCGACGAAAAAAGCAGGGCCGCCAATCGCCGTGTGGAATTTTTTTTCCACCGCCCGGAAGTCATGTCCTACAACATTGTGTATTGACGCCGCTTTTCCGACAGCATAACCGGTCTGGGCCCGCCAATGCGTCAATGCGCAATAGTGCTCCGTTTTTCACGGAGTAAAGCTTTCGCCCGGTTTTACATCAATACAGCGGCAATTCGGACAGATCAGGGCAAGCTCCTTTTTGAAATCCTCCGTACTTTGCGCCAGAACCGGGAAAGTCCCCCAGTGCATGGGCACTGCCGCTTTGCATTGCAGAAGCTTACAGGCCAGCGCCGCCTGGCGGAAATCCATGGTGAAAAGACCGCAGACGGGCAACAGCGCCACGTCAATGGGGTATAATTTGCCCCAGAGTTCCATTCCGCTGAAAACGCACGTATCACCGGCGTGATAGACGGTAAGGCCGTCAGGCATGGTTATGATGTAGCCGGCCGGCGCGCCCGACTCACTGGAGTGAAAGGCCTGGGTCATCGTCACGTTCAGCCCTTTGTGCGTTATCGTGCCGCCCATGTTGAAACCGATGCCGTTCAACACCTGATTTTCCGGAAGCCCGGCCTGTACGAGTCTGGCGGCTGTGCCCACAATGGCGCCGAGCATCGCGCCGGTCTTTTTGCAGACGGCCACCGCCTCCCCGACATGGTCCGCGTGATCATGCGTGACGAGAACCACATCAATCAAACCGGTTTTGTCCGCCGTCATGCCGCAGCCCGACGGAAAAAACGGGTCAATCAGCACCGCGGCGTCCCCGGCGGGCGCTGAGGAACGGATTTTGAACGCTGAATGTCCGTACCAGGTTATCTCGCTCATACTCCACCTCTTGTGTATAGGTAACTATTGCCCCCAGCGCGGGCATGTGTGCCGCAGGCCGAGCTGATCGAAAATTCTGCCGCTGAATTGTTGCAGCATTTCCTCAAGGGTTTGCGGCAACATGTAAAATCCCGGTGAAAAAGGCATAATCACGGCGCCGGCCTCTTTCAGGACCAACATATTGCGCAGATGGACAAGCGAGAGCGGACTTTCGCGGGTCACGAGCACAAGGGGCAGACCTTCCTTCAAGGCAACGTCGCCGGCCCTATGTATGAGATTTCGGGAGAACCCTCCGGCAAGCGCGCCCAGAGTCCCCATGGAACAGGGAACAACCAGCATGGCGGAACCATCCGCGTCATGCCACCATGAACCGCTTGACGGTCCGGCGGCAAGATTGTCCGCGCTGTGTACGCAGTCCGCCAAAGCCGTCAAGGCTTCCGGGTCCGCCGAACATTCGGTTTCAAGCACAGACAGCGCCGCGGGCGAAACAACACAATGCGTCTCCACCTCCGTCATGGCCGACAATTCGCGCAACACCCGGCGCGCGAGCGGCATTCCGCTGGCTCCGCTGACTCCCACAAAAATTTTACGCATACCTTCTCCGTTTCCATTATCGCCTGAAAACCGCACCGCTGCAAATATATTTTTCACCATGTTTTTCAAAGTGTTATCCATAGGGGAAAATATGGCCGCATGGTAATCCCACTTGATAAATATGCCGATGGTGTTATCATTACGCGCATGGCAATCAATGAAACAAAAGACAACCAAAGCCTGTGGGTGCACAGCAGTTTTGTCATTTTCAGCGAGGTTCAGCGGAAAAAACTGCCTGTTGACGTGCGTTGCGGAATTTCGCTTGACGGGAACCGTGTTGACGTTATCCTGCATGGCCTTTTTTCGGAAATCGCGAACAACAGCGTCACTTATGTGGTTGACCAGATGACGCCTCTGCCGGGCAAGAGCAGCGAGGATGAAAAAAACTGCTCTTTTTCCTTTATCCTCGACAGACAGCACACTTCAGGCGGTATTGAAAAACTGAATTTTTCCGGCCGCGGCACTGTCATTGGGGTAAAAAAAAGCGCTGACGGCAAACCTGAACAGTTGTTGCTGCGCCTCGCTCCCCACCTGGCCACAAGCAAAGTGCGCAGGGAGCAACGACTCAACTGGAAAACCGAGGACACCAAGGTACTGTGGTGTTTTGCCATACCTGAACCACCTGAAAAAATGGAGGATCTTCGTGCGAGCATTGAGGCTCACTACCAAGCCGTCAAGAGCAGCATCAACGCGGAATTGAAGGATATTTCAGCAAGCGGCGCCTGTCTGCGCATCATGGAAGATGCACACGCCAAAAAATTTCCCCTCAACGACTACCACTTGCTGTTTTTTGTCCCCGTGAATGCAGCCGGGCATTCCCCGTTTACGTTTCTTGGAAAAAAGGTCGGGACAACCCGCAAGAGTGACGACGGAACATCACTCATGCCCCTGCGTTTCTGTTACGAGCTTGACTGGAGCAAGAGCGGTCAGAGCCTGACTTGGGTCGACATTCAGCGCATCGGTTCAGAACGTGTGCGGCGTCTCGTGCAAAGCAGGAGTGGCGGCCATCATCCGCGCGCCTCTGTCAAGCACGCAACAAACTTGCCTTAGCGAGTTGCGCAAAATTTGCAGATTTTACTTAGAACTTGTCCATAAATAATAATTGTATTTTTACAATGATTCTGTTATGCTTTTCTCCAACAGAGACAAGCTGATGGGTATAAAATCATGGGAAGTGTCGGATGCGTTTTGGGAAATTGTCGAACCACTTATTCCCAAAGCGAAAAGAAGCAAGGAAAAGCAATACAAACGCAAGGCTGGCGGTGGCAGAAAGCCAATGGAGGCGCGTAAGGTCTTTTCCGCTGTTGTGTTCGTACTGCGAACCGGAATTCAATGGAAGGCCTTGCCCAAAGAAGTTTTCGGCAGTCCAAGCGCGATTCACCGGTATTTCAGGGAATGGGAGCGCGAGGGATTTTTCTTGGAACTCTGGCGGCGCTGTCTGTCTGAATACGATGATATGGAAGGGATCGCCTGGGAATGGCATCCATCGGCGGCCGCATGTACAAAGCAGCCCTCGCGCAGGAAGCGGTTGGACCAGACCCCACTGACCGGGGAA
>JAISXC010000277.1 GCA_031270875.1 Desulfovibrio sp. | reverse complement strand
TATTCGTCTTTCATGCGGCGGGCTTCGTTCTGGGCTTCCGCCAAAACCTTGCCCATGCGCGGCGTAACGGTAATTCTGGTGGGATCCGTTCCGCCGCCGGAGACGCGCGGCCGCCTGTTCAGGGCCGTTTCCAGCGCCACGGCAAAGGCTTTTGTCTGTACGCCCATATGCTCCAGAATTCTGGGGACGATGCCGTTTTCCTGTCTGATCAGGGCCAGGGCCAGATGCTCGGCATCCGTCTCCTGATGTCCCATGCCCGCGGCGATATTCTGTGCTTCGCCCACGGCCTCACGGGATTTGTCTGTAAATCTGCTTATATCCACAAAGCACCTCCGCGCAAAATGTTATTCCTCCAAACCCTGCAGTCGGCGGACCGTTCTTTCCAGCGTGTCGACGCGCTCCAGCAGATCGACGATAATTGTGCCGCCCACGACAGGCAGGTCGAGATCAACGCAAAGCCGCTCCAGTTTGCGCACTTTGTATATGTCCGCGTCACAGAAAGAACATTCCTGCCCTTCACCGGATGTTTCAATCCAGCCCAGCGCAAGTATTTCTTGCAGGCGCTCCGGCGCGACGCCGGTTATCTCCACAAATTCCTTATATGTTATGAACGCGGATGTCATGGTTCCACCTCCGTGCTTCAGTAATATGCCGCTATCCTCTCGGGTTGAGCGATGACACGTCCGCGAGCTTCCGCCAGAGTTCCCGCTCCTGGTCCGTCAAGGCCGACGGCACGGTGATCATCACCCTCACAAGCAGGTCGCCGCGCTTCGCACCGCTGCCCAGCCCTCTGGAACGCAGGCGGAATTTGCGACCGGAACTGGAGCCCGGCGGAATGGTAAGCTCCACATTGCCCTCCAGCGTGGGGACGGGAATTTTGCCCCCCAGCGCCGCTTCCCACGGCGCCAGACGCAAATCGCACAGCAGATTGTCTCCGTCGGTCCTGAAATCGGGATGGGGCAGATACCGCACACGCAAAAACAGATCCCCCGGCGTACCTCCGTCGGGCGCGGGCTCGCCCTGCCCCGCCAGGCGCAGCTTCGCGCCTTCGCGGATCCCGGGGGGCACATTGACCTCCAGCGTACGCGGGCCCTTTTCCATACGCAACGTGAGGGTGCGCCTGCCGCCGCGCTGCACGTCCTCCAGGCTCAAGACCATCTCGGCTTCCACGTCGCGTCCGCGCCGCGCCCTGGCGGAAAAACCGCCGAAAGGATCCGGGCCGAACCTTGCGCCCCGGCCTGAATCTCCTCCCTGGGCGGCCCCGCCGAAAAGCGTTTCAAAAAAGTCCGAAAAGCCGCCGGAGCCGTCAAAGCTTTTGCCGTTAAACGTGAAATGCACATTCTCAAAACCGGGTTCTCCCTGAAACTGCTGCCCGTGCTGCCAGTTCGCTCCCAATTTGTCGTACAGTCTGCGTTTTTCGGGGTCTTTCAGAACCTCGTAGGCCTCATTGATCTCCTTGAACTTTTCTTCGGATTTTTTGTCCCCGGGGTGGAGATCCGGATGGTATTGCCGGGCAAGCTTCTTGAACGCCTTGGAAAGATCTTCGGCGCTGCTCCCGCGATCCACCCCCAGGAGCTTGTAGTAATCTTTATATTCCACTGCCATCGCATTCCCCTTCGCCAGGAGGCAATTTTCTGCCGCTTATCGCAAGAATCTCACACAAGATAAGATCATCCCCCGCAAGGTCAATATGCAACCAACGGGATACTGTCGCTATAGTATTTTACGCTTGAGATTGTCGCTTGACGGCGAAGTGAATTCGCCTTGCGACAATCTTTCAAAATTTGCCATAGTCGCCAGAGAACGGTATGCTTTAGAAAAACTTCAGGATAGCTGATCCCCAAAACGAGACAGCCTGTTACGATGGAATTTCAGCGCACGGGAAGGTAATCCCCCCCATAGCATGGCTTATTGTGGGAGAGCGCCGCGCTGTTTCCCTTTGAAGAACACTTCTTTCTGGCCTGACGCTATAAATCAAGCACGGATTCCAGATCCCGCGCGCTTATGTCAAATTTCGCGGCATGCGGCGCGATTTCCTCGTCGCTGAAAAAATCCGGCAAACGGTCGGCCGCCTCGGTAAAACCGGCCCGACGATTGAAGTCCACTTCAAGGCGCAGCACTTTTTTGCCCAGGTCGGCGATATCCTCCACGCCCAAGGTCAGACCGAACTTGGCGTTGAGCATGTCCACCAGGCAGGATTGCGTTTCGGGAGCATCCAAGGCGGCGAGGCCGGCGAACAGGCAGATCCCTATGCTGTCCATTGCCGCTGCGGCAATTTGCATGCGCCTTGAAAGCGCGATCTGACCTTCTTTTCCCAGAGGGTCAACCTGCCCGCCGACATTGAGAAGATTGGCGGCGACCGCGAAGCCCGCAGTGTGGTCCGCGCCCATGGGCGTGGTGGCATATGTGACCCCCTGGCCTTTGATCGCGCGCGGATCAAAAGCAGACAGGCTTTGTCCCTTGACCGCCGGTATCCGCCGCAGCCCGAACACCTTGCCCGTTATCGCAGCGCCGCTGCCCAGCACCCGGCCCATGGCGGTTCCGGCGCTTATTTCCTCCACCAGTTTCAGAGCGGCCCCGGCATCTCCGAAAGGAAGCACTCCGGCTTCCATCAAAAGGGACAGAGCGCTTCCCACATCAATGGTATCCACTCCCACATCATCGCAAAACCTGTCGTAGCGCGCCACCATGTCCAGGTCATCAATGCCGGCATTCGGCCCAAAAGCCCAGATGGTCTCAAGTTCCGGCCACTTGGTCACATAGCCTCCCCCCTTGTCCAGAAATGTTCCGCTGCACTGAACGACGCAACCCGGCATGCAGCCGCGGGCAACCTTCCCTCCTCTTTTTTTGGTAAGGCGGTGCAGTGTTTCACCGGACAAGGACTCGTGTCCGTTAAAGCGCCCATGCCGGAAGTTACGCGTGGGGAGTCCCCCGGCTTCGTTCACGACGTTGACGAGCACGGCGGTACCGTAATTCGTCAGGCTTCCGCCGCTTACCGGGTTGCCTTTCAAAGCCGCGGCAAAACGTCTGGCCGCTTTCCCGAAAGCTTCCGCATCCTTGACGGGAAGAGGAAGACTTCCTTCCGGGTTGACAATGATGGCCTTGAGCCCTTTGGCGCCCATGACCGCTCCGGCGCCTCCCCGGCCGGCATGACGCGTCGGATGGGTATCCTGATCCGTAAAGGCGATGCTGGAAGCGGCAAGGCGGTACTCTCCGGCCCGGCCTATGCTGATGTAGCCGCAAGACTTGCCATACTCCCCCGCAAGCCGGGACACGACGGAATAATTATTGAGGCCGTGCACGGTGGAAGGGACAAGGCGCGCGCGGGTTCTGCCTATTTCCAGCACACGCCAGCACCCTTCCCTGGCAAGGCCTTCAATGACGACGGCGCTGATGCCAAGCGCGGCAAGTTGCCCGCCGGGCACGCCGCCGGCGTTCGATTCCTTGATGCCGCCGGTCAGGGGACTTTTACAGCCCACGGAAACGCGGTTGACGTTGGCGCAGTTTGTTCCTCCCAAAAGACCGGGAGCGAAAACAAGCTTGTTGCGCGGTCCCAACGGGCTGCATGAGGCTTCTACCTCAGCGGCGACGATGCTTGAAGTGAGCCCCCGTCCTCCAAGCCCAGCATACACTTCCGGCAAAGGCTCAAAGCGGCATTCCCCGGTCGTCATGTTCACGCGCAGAATGGTGAACTCCATGCATCCGCACCTCAAGTGTATCTCCAAGCCGCAAGGCGGAAGCCAGGCGAACGCTTTCCGCATCTTCCAAGAGAATATCCTCTTCCCAGACTCCCGTCAATGATAGTTGCAACGCGACCCCGGCCGCTACGGAGGAAAGGCCGCGCACCACGGCCGCGGGATGCACCGTGCCCGTTCCCTGCAAAGCGTCGGGCGGCAGAAGCGCGCATGTCCGCCCCGCGCGTGAGAGGCAAAGCTCTGACGGCCAGGCTGTTCTGCCGCCGGGCAGGATATGCCGTTTCACAAGGCGTCCCCCGGCGAGGAAAATCTGGCGGCGGCACAATTCCCCGGCCATGTCCGCATTGTGTGTGGTGATGAATATGGAGAGGCGGTGCGAAGACCACAGCTCACGGATCAGGGTTGTGATTTCCGTTGTGGAGCGATGATCCACATTGGCGGTGGGTTCATCGAAAAAGAGAACCTGAGCCCCGGCGGCAAGAGCCCTGGCAATGCTCGCCCGTTGCGCTTCTCCGCCGGAGAGATGCCGGGCCGGCGCCTTGCGCAGACCGACCAGACCGACCATATCCAGCAATTCCACGGCGCGGCTTCTGCGCCTGGCGACGGAGACATTTTTGAGAATCATGGGATATTCGATATTATACAAAAGGCTTCCGGTAAACATCACCGGAAATTGCGGCACCAGAACCACTCCCTGCCGGTGGAGCGCCATCTGCCGTTTTTGCGTCAGTTCTCCACGGAAAAAAAGTTCCCCGCTGCTCGGCGAGTCAAGAAAAGCCAGAATGCGCATAAGTGTGGATTTTCCCGCGCCGTTGGCCCCCAAAAGGGCATAAAGCTCTCCCTCATCCACACACAGGTGATCAACATGCAGAACTTCGCGCCCGTCAAAGCTGCGGCGGAGATTGCGCAATTCATACAGGGGCGGCATGAATCAGGGATCAAGTTTGCCCTGGAAACAGCCAAGGGCTATGTTCAACACAAAACTTACCAGGAGGAGCACCACGCCCAGGCCCAGCGAGAGCGTAAAAGCGCCTTTGTCGTATTCCAGAGCCATGGCGGTCGTCATGGTGCGGGTATATCCCTGGATATTGCCGCCCAGCATCATGCTTACCCCCACCTCGGCAATGCCGCGCCCGTAGGCCGCGCACACGGCGCCGATCATGGCGAAACGGGCTTCCCGCAATACGGTTTTGTTAGCCTGCCACTCATCAGCGCCCAGAGTCAGCGCCGTTTCGCGGTAGCGGCTGTCCAGCCGGCTGAAGGCCGTATAGGAAAGCATGGCTATCAATGGCAGGATCAGCACCGTTTGTCCCAGAGTGATGGCAGCCGGCGAGTAAAGCAGATCCAGGGGGCCAAAAATCCCGCGCCGGGCTATAAGAACATATAAGAAAAGTCCCACCACCACGGTAGGCAATGCCAAAAGCGAATTAAGCACAAGGATGACCAGCCTTTTCCCCGGGAAAACATGATTGACCAGAAAGAAGGCCAGGGGCACCCCCACCAGCGCGGCGCCGCAACAAGCCAGGAAGGTGCAGCGCAACGAGAGAAGGACAATGCTCCACAGTTCCCGGTCGCCGCTGACAATCAGGGAGAAGGCTGAAGCGAGGCTGTCAAAAAACATCTGTCCCATGGAGTCTTTTTGAGGAGCGCCCGAACGGCTCCGGAAAGCGGAAAAGTCTTCCGGAGCCGCTGTTTCACACGCTATTTTTCATTTCGCGTTCGGCATGGCGTCCGGGAAAAAGAGCTGCTTGCCCTCCAGCTTGTACCGGGCGATGATCTGCTGCCCCTTCAGCGAGACAAGCCATTCAGCGAACTTGGTGGCAGGTCCGACCTTGGCCGAGGGATATTTTTTGGGATTGACCGGAATGACTCCGTAAGGATTGAACAGCCCCTTGTCTCCCTCGACCAGTATTTCCAAGGCAACCGGCGGAGTCTTGCCGTATTTCTGCTGAATGAACGTGCCGCGGTCCGCCAGCGTGTACGCCTGTTTTTCCTCGGCCATTATCAGGGTTTTGCCCATGCCCTGGCCTATGCTCAAATACCAGGCTCCCTCAGGCGTTTCAAAGGACAGGGTGGCCTCTTTCACCTTGTAGCCCTTTTGGGTCAAGGGCACTCCACTCCGCTTCCACAGCGAGAGCTCTTTGGCGTGGGTGCCGCTGTCGTCACCGCGGGAAATGAAAGGACAGCCTTTGGCGGCGATTTTCTTGAAAGCGGACAACACACTCCTGTCGCCCTTGATGCCGGCAGGATCGCTCGCCGGACCAACGAGGACAAAGTCATTGTGCATGACTTCGTAACGCTTGGTGCCGAAGCCGTCATCCACAAATTTTTTCTCTCTCGCCGGGTCGTGCACGAAAAGCACATCCACGTTCCCGTCCATGCCGTCGCGTATGGCCGCGCCTGTGCCTTTGGCCAGCACCTGCACTGTAATGCCCGTATCCTTGGTGAATTCCGGCAACAGGAAATCCAGCAGACCCGAATCGCGCGTGCTGGTGGTCGTGGACATTTTTATGGTTTCCGCGGCATTGCCACTGGAAACAACAAAAAGTGCCAGAATCAACGCTGAAAAACTCATCCAAAAACATTTCTTCATGACGCTTCTCCTTTTCAAGTGATGTCCTACCCGGGGAAAGTCCAGACCAGTTCCCCGCTCTTTTCCACAGAGTAGCCCCCCATGCCCGTCACGACTTCCTTGAAGACATCCGAACGCGCCAGGGCCGCCAAATCCTGGATGCGCTCGTCTTCCCAGTAGCGCATGGGGATGACAAGATCGTACTCCTCCACCGCGAACGGAACAAAATCCAGCTTCAATGCCACAGCGGCCGACTTGACGCCCAAGCCCACATCCGCGCGTTCTGACAGGACGGCGGCCGCGATCTGCATGTGCGTGTATTCCTCGTCTTCGTATCCCGCAATGGCTCCGGGGGACAGACCCAGACGCTTCAGGTGGAAATCAAGCAGCACACGGGTGCCGCTGCCCCTCTGCCGGTTGATGAAGCGCAGCCCCGTTTGGGTCAGATCCCGCAGGGAGGTTATGGATCGCGGATTGCCCGGCGGCACGATGAAGCCCTGCTCCCTGTCCACCAGACGCACAAGTTGTACCGGAAAGCCGGAAAGATGCCGCCGGACGGCGTCTCTGTTATATTCGCCGTCTTCGCTCAGGAGGTGCGAGCCCGCCAGGTGGCAGCGTCTTTCCCTCAAGGCCATGAGACCACCCAGAGAACCGACGTTGGAGGAGGTAAAACTGCGGCCGGGGTGGAGTTTGCGCAGCAGGCTGTCCAGAATATCCAGGGTGTTGTCGTGGCTGCCTATGGCAAGCAGGGAACCGGCTATGTCCCGCGCGGATTTGATCAGTCTTACCGGGCTCCGGCTGCCGGCGCTCAGCCCTTCGGAATCCGCGGGCAGACGCAATATGCCCTCGGCCCGGCTGAGGCTGCTGACCGTTCCGGCGCCCCGGGGCAGGGGAACAGCTATAAGATTGTCATCCACAAGGCCCAGCTTGACCCTGATAAATTCCTCCATGCCCGGACGCGAAGGGATGTCCTGCGGAAACACGGCATGTTCCACAGCCGGTTCCGGCATGCTTCTGCCCATCCAGGCGACCAGGAGCGGCTGTCCGAGTTCTTCAAAGGCCAGTATGGCGGAAACGGGATAGCCCGGGATGCCCAGAACGGGTTTGCCCTTGATGCGGCCAAAAGCTGTGGGCTTGCCCGGCATCATGGAAATGCCGTGCGCGAGTAGTTCTCCAAGGCCCGCAATGACTTCCGCCGTGTAATCCTCGCTCCCGGCGGAGGAGCCGGCATTGACCACCACAAGGTCAACGTCGCTTTCCACCGCCTCCAGAAGCGCCCGACGGAGTTCCTCTTCCCGATCCGGAACTATGGGACGGATGACAGGCTCGCCTCCCGCTTCGCGCACCATGGCCGCCAAGGTAAGACTGTTGAATTCCGGGAGCTTCTCTCCTTGCCCCAATATCTCTTCCGTGGCTTCCTCCAGAGGGATCAGTTCAGAACCGCTGGGAACAATCGCCACTTTCGGCTTTTTGAACACCACAGGGCGCGTGATTCCGGCCGCCGCGAGGGCACCCAGCTGGTACGGGCCTATGAGCGAGCCCGGCGGAAGCACAATTTCCGTGGCCACAATGTCTTCACCCAGCTTGCGCACATGTTGCCAGGGGAAAGCCGCCTTTTCGACGGTCACGGTTTCGTGCCCGGACCCGTCTTTTCCGGGGACGAGATGCTCCACCATGATGACGGCATTGCATCCGCGCGGCAGAATGTGGCCTGTATTTATCCAGTGCGCTTTTTCGCCCAGGCGCAAGACCTTGGGATGACGTTCCGAGGCGCCGAATGTCTCCTCAGCGGCGACAGCCACGCCGTCCATCGCGGCCCCGTGAAAGGCGGGGGAGGAAAGCCGCGCTGTGGCGGCTTCAGCCAGGACTCGGCCGTGGGCCTGAGACAGGGGTATGGCCTCCTGCTTCAGAGGACTCGCGGCAAAGGCATCCAGAAGAATCCGCAGAGCCTCGGAGGGAGAAACCAGTTTCAGATAGACGGAACGTTGCATGGGCGTACCTCCGTTGATTGACGTTGCCGACAGGCAAAGCCGTTCTCTCGGGCTACCGTTTTTTCGCGTTGGGAAAGAAGAGGGGTTCCCCGTATGTGTCCACGCCGAAGATTCTGATGATGCCTTGGGCTTCATCTCCCACAAGCCAGTCCATAAATGCCCTGGTTTCCGCCGCGTGCACGGAAGGAAATTTTTCCGGATTGACGGCGATGACGGCGATGAAGTTCAACAATATCCGGTCGCCCTCCACCAGCGGCGTCAGGGAAATTTCTTTTTTCAGGGTCAGGTAGGTAGCCCTGTCCATCAACGTATAGGCCTTTTTTTCGTTGGTATACAGGGTAGTGGCCCTGTTGCCTTTTTTTCCGTCGGCGAAACGGTCGTACCAGTCCCCAGAGGGCGTTGTCCCGGCCTTTTCCCAGATTTCCATTTCCTTCACATGAGTGCCTGATCTGTCGTTTCTGCTGACGAAAGAAGCCCCGGCTTTCGCTATGGCGGCAAAGGCTTCGGGGGCGCTTTTCATGCCCCTGATGCGGGCCGGATCATCCTTGGGACCCAATATAACGAAGTCATTGTACATAACGTCACGCCTGTCCGTGCCGTAGCCTTCGGCGATGAACTGATCCTCCAGTTTCCTCGCGTGAACCATCACCATGTCGAAATTTCCTTTTCTGGCCTTTTCCAGAGTGGCGCCTGTGCCCGCCGCCTCAAAGGTCACCTTGACGCCGCTTTTCCGCTCATAGGTTTTCGCCAGCAGGGGCACGATGCCGGCATCCACGGGCCCGATGGTGCTGGACATGCGCACCCCGCCCGCGGCTTGCGCGGCTTCAGCGAACGCGAAGCTCACGCACAGACAAGAAGCAAGAATAATGATGGAAACCCGCATACCGCCTCCCTTTTTATGTATGTGTCCGGAGCGTCCTGTCAAAAAAGAACAGATACTCTGTGAGATTGAGACCGTGACATTTCTTCTTGTATCTGTTGTAGCATATATAATTTTTATGTATATATGCTTTTTTATACATATATATATTTTTTCATATGTTACAGACATCATCATTGCTGTCGCAGAGGTGCTCTCCGAAACTCGAACAACGGTTGCGGATCGCGTCGGGCGACCTCGACGAATACCTTGCTCCGCGAGTAAATACAGGATAGTAATTCCGCCTGTTGTCAGTCACGGCGATTTTGTCAATCCGCGCACTTTTGAACTGGCTGCAGCGGGAGCATACGTATGCCCACAGGACAATATGCGGCCATCGCGGCAATGCCGCCGACGGTCCATGCCGGAATTGGGAAATCTTTCGAACTTCCCAGTATACCTGAAGTATTTTGTTTTTGAAACGCCCCATTCGGCATGACCGGCGAAAATGAATTTCGCCTATGCCTCATGGGCGGTCATCTTTGCGATACCGGAAGGAAGGAAACAGGAAAACCCCGGTTCAGACCTGCGTGCGGCCGCTTACGGATCGCGGCGACCATGACCGTGCGCGATGCCGTCAGGTGGAATTTTTGCGGCATTCCTCGCAACCGCAACCGCATGCGGGATTTTTGCCCTGTTTCAGAGTCCGCAGTATCCGCCTGGCGATCAACGCCACCGCGCAGGCCAGCAGCCCGCCGACGAGCGCCGTTCCGCCGTGTTCCGCGATAAGTTCAAACATGACAGTTTCCTTTGTGAAGTGAAAGTCCGGCAGGGGGTTCCGGGGGCGGGAGACTTCGGGCCCCCACCCCCGCATCCCCGGAAAAAACGGATTCGCTGTTTTGCCGCGTCACGCGCGGGACGTTGCCAAAGCCGCGCGCAACGGTATGTCGCCGCCGCTTTTCTGCGGTCTGAACAGCATCCACAGGAATGCGCCGAGCAGAACAACGGCCGCCGCCGTCCCGATGCCGAACGATTCCGTAAGATACAACATGCTGAACTGATAGACGCACAGCGCGACGCAGTAGGCGAAGCCGCACTGATAGCCGATGGCCAGCCAGAACCACCGGGCGCTGTTCATTTCCCGTTTGATCGCGCCCATCGCGGCAAAGCAGGGGGCGCACAGAAGGTTGAACACCAGAAAGGAATACGCGGCGGTAGCCGTAAAATGTTTGGCGAGCGCTCCCCAGATTTCCCGGCCATCCTCCGCCACCTCCGCGACGCCGAAAAGTATGCCGAAGGTGCCGACAACGTTTTCCTTGGCGATGAGTCCGGTAATGGCCGCGACGGTTGCCTGCCAGTCTCCCCAGCCGAGGGGCGCGAAAATCCAGGCAAAGGCTCCGCCCGCTTTTGCCAGTATGCTTTCCGGCATTTCCACCATCCCGAACGAACCGTCAGCCCATCCGAAACTTGAGGTGGACCAGACGAAAATGGTGGCCAGCAAAATAAGGGTTCCGGCTTTTTTGATAAAGGACCAGCCGCGCTCCCACATGCTGCGCATAATGGCCCCGGCGGTCGGCCAGTGGTAGGCGGGCAGCTCCATGACAAAGGGCGCGACATCCCCGGCGAAGAGCCTTGTCTTCTTCAGGATTACGCCTGAGGAAATGATGGCGGCGATCCCGACGAAATACGCGCTCGGCGCAACCCACCACGCGCCGTCGAAAATCGCGCCCGACAGCAGGGCGATGATGGGGAGCTTGGCGCTGCACGGAATAAAGGTGGTGGTCATGATGGTGATTCTGCGGTCGCGGTTGCTCTCAATGGTCCGGGACGCCATAACTCCGGGCACGCCGCAGCCCGTGCCGATCAAAAGCGGTATGAAGGACTTGCCGGACAGGCCGAATTTGCGAAAGACCCGATCCATGATAAAGGCGACGCGGGCCATGTAGCCGCAAGCCTCCAGAAAAGCCAGAAAAAAGAAGAGGATGAACATCTGCGGCACAAAGCCGAGCACGGCCCCGACGCCCGCGACGATGCCGTCCAGTATGAGGGATTGCAGCCATTCCGCGCAGTTGAGGGCTTTCAGAACATTGCTGAGCACAACGGGAATTCCCGGAATCCATATGCCGAAGGCCGCCGGATCCGGTTTTTCAGCGTCTTCGGCGGGCTGAAATTTTTCCACATGACCGACTTGCGGACGGAAGCGGCTTGCCTCGTTTTCAACGCCTTCGGCGGGTTGAAATTTTTCCACGGCATCCTCATAGGCGGATGAGCCGATGCCGGCGAAATGCCAGCCTTCCCCGAAAACGCCGTCATTGGCCCAGTCTGTCGCTATTCCTCCGAGCGTCGTAACAGAGACGAAATAGACCAGAAACATCACCGCCGCGAAAATCGGCAGCGCAAGCCAGCGATTGGTGACAATCCGATCAATTTTGTCGGACGCGCTCAAACCCTCCGCATCGTTGAGCCGGAGGCAGTCGCCTATGATGGAATCAATAAAGGCGTAGCGTTCGGAAGTGATGACGCTTTCGCTGTCTTCATCCAGCTCGTCCTCGCATCTCCTGATGTCGGCGTCGAGACGATTCAGGATGTCCTTGTCGATACTCAGTTTGTCCGCAATTTTCCCGTCGCGCTCAAACAGCTTGACGGCAAGCCAGCGCCGCCGGGATTCCGGCAGGCCGCGCAGGGCCGTTTCCTCAATATGCGCGAGGGCGTGTTCGACGCTACCGGAGAAGCGGCACATGAATCCGGATTTTTCACCCTTGGCCGTGGCGAGGGCAAGCTCCACGGCCGCCGTCACGCCCTCGCCGGTCATGGCCGACATTTCCGCGACCCTGCAGCCGAGCTTTTGGGCGAGGGCCTCAATGTTTACGACATCGCCCCTTTTTCTGACCGCATCCATCATATTGACGGCCAGCACAACCGGGATATCCAACTCAATAAGCTGCGTTGTCAGATAGAGATTGCGCTCAAGATTCGTGCCGTCAATAATGTTGAGAATGACATCGGGTCTCTCGTCGATCAGGTAATTCCTGGCGACGATTTCTTCCGGGGAGTAGGGCGAGAGTGAATAAACGCCCGGCAGATCGACAACAACCACGTCGTCGTGATTTTTCAACCCGCCTTCTTTTTTTTCCACTGTCACGCCCGGCCAGTTGCCGACATACTGGTTCATGCCCGTCAAGGCATTGAAAACCGTCGTCTTGCCGCAATTCGGATTCCCCGCAAGCGCGATCCTGACGCTCATGGCAATTCCTCCGCGATTTGTTTGTTTTCCCGCGTCGTTTCGAACTGTCCTCTCACGCAGCCCGCTATTCAATTTCTATCATTTCCGCGTCGGCCTTTCTCAGGGAAAGCTCATAGCCCCGCACCGTCACCTCAACCGGGTCGCCGAGGGGAGCGAGCTTGCGGACATGAATTTCCACGTTCCTGGTAATGCCCATATCCATGATACGGCGCTTGAGAGCGCCTGAGCCGTGAATTTTTTTCACGCGGACAGTGGCGCCGCAGGGAACTGTTTTCAAGGTGTTCACGACGCGGTTCTCCTTACTGATTCAGCGGTTGTCGTCCACCAGGATGAATCCCGCCGTTTCACGGCTTATGGCCAGGCGGGACTGCTTTACGTTCACCACAAGATTGCCGCCCGTTTCCGTGATGACCGTCACATTGCCGCCGACAACAAAACCGAGTGTTTCAAGATGTTGACAAAATTCCGCGCCGCCGTTCAACTGGCGGACGACGACATTTTTTCCGGGGGGCACGCTGGCCAAGGGCTTCATGCTCAGGCTCCTTTCCGCAGACGCACATACGCATGCGCGCCCGTCAACAGGGAAAACAGGATGCCGAAGGCGACATGAACGCGCCTGTCAAGCAGACCTCCGGCAAGCATGCCGCCATAGCTCAGCGCGAGAAGGAGCATCTCAGTTTTCGCGCTGAGTCTTTTTCCCGCGCTCTTTGCCTGTTTGGCGCGCGCGGCGTCTCCAAATTGCGCTTCCAAAAGCGTGGCCGCCCCAATCAGCGCTTCCCGCGTGATGACGGCGGGATCGTAATGCACAAGCAGACTCCCTGTTCCAGTATTGCTTTCAACCTTCAGCACGCCGGGCCTGGCCTGGACAAGGTTTCGCGCCATATCCATGGTTTCCGGTTTTTTCAGCGCCTCGGCGCGAATGCGCACCCTTCCGTCAAAAAAGCTCGCGATCATCCGGATGCCTCCTCATTCATAATGTCGCGCTGAAATCGCGCCCATTTTTTCTACATCCGGTTCGGCCCCATGCGCCGCGGCCGACGTAAAGGGGCGTATGCCGGACACGGCGATGGCCGATGTCAGAGCATTGTGCAAAAAAGCCGATAGCCCCGGCCCCAGCAGACCCATCAGGCCGCCCGCCAAAAAAACGCTGTTGCAGCACAGCGACGTGTGAAAACCGTTGCGGATTCTGGCCAGCGCCTCGCGCGCTATCTTCCGCGCCAGCAAAAGGCCGTTCAAGTCTCCGTTGGTCAGCACAATGTCCGCCACTTCGCGCGCGACGTCGGTGCCCTCCGCCATGGCAATGCCCACATGAGCCGCGGAAAGCGCCAGGGAGTCGTTCACGCCGTCCCCCACCATGGCGACGATGTGCCCCCTGGCTTTCAGGCGGCGAATATAGGCGGCCTTGCCTTCGGGAAGCATTTGGGCCTCGAATTCCTGTATGCCCGCCTGCTCCGCGATGCCCGCCGCCGTTTTCTCATCATCGCCCGTCAGCATGATGACGCGGGCAATGCCGTCATCGCGCAGGGCCTGCACGGCCGCGGCGGCATTCTTGCGAAGTTCGTCCTCAATCAGGATAATGCCGGCGAGTTCCTCATCAATGCTCAAATACAGAATGCTTCTGCCTTTTCGGGCCTCACGCGCGATAGTGGCTTTCTGTTCTTCGTCGAGCGGCATGGCGGAGTCTTTCCCGGCGTTTTCGCGGCGTTCGCGCGCCACATGTTCCAGCACGAAATGGCCGCTGCCTATGCGGACCTTCTTGCCCTGCCATGACGAAAGGATGCCGTGGGCAACGATAAATTCGACCTTGGTATGCTCTTCCCGGTGCTGCAAATTTTCCTTCTCCGCCGCATACACCACGGCCTGACCAACCGGATGGACAAAATGTTCCTCAAGGCATGCGGCAAGGCGCAGAATCAGCCTGCGCTCCCTTCCGCCGAAGGGGATGACGCCCACAACCGCCGGACGGGCCATGGTCAGCGTGCCTGTCTTGTCAAAAACCACCACGTCGGCGTGGGCGATTTCCTCCACAAATTTGCCGCCCTTGATCAGCAGGCCGTTGTTGGCGGCCTCGCGCATGGCGGTGGACATGACGAGCGGCGCGGCAAGACGGATGGCGCAGGAATAATCCACCAGCAGCACCGAACCCGCGCGCCTGAAATTGCGGGTTACGGCGTATGTCGCGGCGCTCAGCAGAAAATTGAGCGGCACGATGGTGTCCGCCATCATTTCATAGCGATGCTGAAGCGTCGACTTGAGGTTTTCGGAATCCTCAATGGCCTTGATGATGGAATGCAAACGTGTGCCGTCGCCTATTTTCAAGGCCTTGACGACAAGTTCGCCCGCCTCCAGCACTGTGCCGGCGTAAACGCTCGCGCCGGGACCACGGGGGACGGACTTGCTTTCACCGGTCAGGGAGGCCTGGTTGATCATGCCCTTGCCGGCAACAATCGTTCCGTCCACCGGCAGAGCCGATCCCGCGCGCACGACAATCTCGTCGCCTTCGCGCGCCTGGGAGAAGGGAATGCGTATTTCGCATCCTTCCCGACGCACCCACACATGGTCAATGTGCAAGGCCAAACTTTCCTCAAGGCTCGTTCGTGATTTTTTGCGTGTCCAATCCGTCAGATATTCTCCCAAGGCGAAGAAAAAAACCATGGAAGACAAGAGCTTGAAGTCACGCTGCAGAAAGCAGACGGTCAGGGCCGCGCCGTCCAGCACGTCCAGGTTCAGTTTGCCCCGCAAAAGGGATTTCAGGGCCTTGTGGATATAGCGGACGGAGCGGAGCGCCGCGATCAAAAACACCACAAATCGGGGGTACAGAAAGCCGCGCAGTCTGCCCGGTATCGGGTTGTAAGGCGCCGGGGAATCGTAATCCGGCGTCGGCCCGGACTCAGCGCCCGCCACGCCGGAGGGGGAGAGCGTCTTTTCCCCGGCGCGCCGTCCCCGTTTTTTCGCGGCGCGTCCCTGGGCCGGGCTGCGGCTTTCATAGGTGACCAGCACACTGCCAGTAACGGGCGAAAACGTGAACTCCGCGCCGGGAAAAGCGCGAGAAAAGCACTCAGTCAGATTTTTTTCTTCCGCGTCCTTTGGCCGCCGCCTGTGGAATATCGGGCGTAAACGCAGGCGGCCGGGAATACTGTGCGCCACGAGGTAACATTCAAGCAGGCGCCGCCGGGCCTGTTCCGCGGAAACGGCAGCCGCCCCTGTTGGCGGCTGCCGGCGTTGCCTGTTCATGATGCCTGTTCTCGGACCTTGCGCTGTGACTGTTCGTTCCTGGCCTCCGCCGT
>JAISXC010000208.1 GCA_031270875.1 Desulfovibrio sp. | reverse complement strand
CGGCGACTTCTTCAAACAGGCCGACAAGCGCGGGATCAAAGTGTGTTCCCCTGCCTTTCACGATGATCCTGACCGCCTCCTCATGACTGAAGGCTTTTTTGTAAGGCCGCACGGAAGTGAGGGCGTCGTACACGTCGGCTATGGCCATCATGCGCCCAAGCGGCGGAATGTCCTCCTTGGAAAGACCATGCGGATACCCGGAGCCGTCCCATTTTTCGTGGTGAAAAGCGGCAAAAGTTTTTGCGTACTGCAAAAAACGGCTGTCCTCCTCGCCGTCTTCCAGCTTCTCAAGAAAACCTATTCCAAAACGCACATGCTGCTTCATTTCATCAAATTCTTCCGCGGTCAGTTTCCCGGGTTTTTTGAGAACGCTGTCGCTGATGGATATCTTGCCGACATCGTGGAGTTGGGAGGACTGGGCGAGCAATTCGATATCCCACTCGCGGGATTCTTCCGGCCAGATGCCGGCATGGATCACAACGGACAGAAGAGTTCTCAGATAGCGTTGCGTGTTCGCTATGTGGTTGCCTGTCACGCCGTCACGGCCCTCCACCATTTCAGCCATCGCCGTGAGAATTTTGTTCTGAAGTTTAAGAATGGTTTTTGTTTTCGTCTCAACCATGCCCTGAAGATTGTCGTTATAGTCCCTGAGCCGGCGCGTCTGGTCCGCCAGCGTGCGTTTCTGGTCCGCCAGCAGCAGATGCAGCGCGATGCGCTGACGAAGCAACGCCGGCGAAAACGGCTTCGTGATGTAGTCAACGGCGCCCAGTCGCAGACCTTTCAGTTCATCCGCGCTTTCGTTCATGGCGGTGAGAAAGATAACGGGAATGTCCCGCGTCTCCGGACTGTCCTTGAGGATTTTGATCGCCTCGAAACCGCTCATCCCGGGCATATCCACATCCAGAAGAACGAGTTCCGGTTTTCGCCACTCCAGAACTTTCAAGGCTTCCAGCATTTTTTGGGCGGAAGGAACCGTCATCACCGTGTATTCTTCAGACAGCACCGTCTGGCCTGTCTGAAGATTGGTGAGACTGTCGTCCACCAACATTATCAACCGCCGTGCGCTTTTCATTGTTTTTCCTTTCGCCCGTTGGGGAATCGTCCCGTTCCCCCGCATGACGCCGATGAATTTACCCAGCAGCGGCGTCAAAGGCAAACACTTTTTAGAGTACCCTCCCAAGGAAATTCAACAACTCGCGGAAAACAATACGCAAGATTGCACGTAGCGAAGAGACGGGCTTTACGTATCAGCGCAAAGAGCCGCGGTATCCGGCACTGGGCGGCTATATTGAAGAGCTTGAGGCCTTGCTTGAGTCCGAAGCCTCGCTCGCAGCTTCCAATTTTCCCTTGACCTCAGGGCGGAGCCATACATGCGTCTGCCCTGGAACGTCAACCGCCTTCTCCATCTTGCAATTTTCACGTATCAACACTATCTTCTTGCCATAACAGAGATGGTTCGATCACATTCCATTATTGTCGAAATGGGGTGCCTGTGCAGAAAAAAACGGCTGCGCTTGCCTGCCTGCTGTTCGCCGCAGTTTGTCTTCTGGCTTTCCCGAACCGCTCTGGCGCCGTCAAAGCCCAGCGAACGGAAGCCAGGACATTCGCCTCGCTGTCCGACATTCCGGGCCTGACGAAGGAAGAAATCGCGGCTGTGGAAGAATTGCGGCGGAGAGTCAGGGGCTTCACTTACGCCATGACCATAGGTACGGAATCGTTCCTTGGAAAGGAGGGAAAAGTGGAGGGTTTCGCGGCTCTGCTCTGCGAATGGCTCACCACCATCTTCGGCATTCCCTTCAACCCGGTCCTGTATGAATGGGACGGCGTTATCGCCGGGCTGAAAAGCCACGAAATCGACTTCGCCGGCGATCTGACGGCCACGGAGGAACGACGCAGGACATACTTCATGACCGATCCCATAGCGGAGCGGCCCATCAAGCGCATGCGCATTGCCGACAGTGAAAGCCTGGAAAAAATAGCCAGGCGTCGCCCCCTGCGTTACGGCTTTCTGGAGGACACCAATACCCGAGATATTCTTGCAAAATCCGGCCTCGACGCAAGCTGTTCCGTTTTTGTCAAAGATCACGCCGCGGCATATGAGCTTCTCAAAAACGAAGTGATAGACGCATTTTTTGATGACGGCGTTGCAGAAGCCTATTTTGATAAATACGGAGACGTGTACGCAGAGGAATTTTATCCGCTCATCTATACAGGAGTTTCCTTTGCCACGCAAAACCCGCGGCTCGCGCCCGTTGTCTCCGTGGTGCAAAGAGCGCTGGAAAATGGAGCCAGACAGCATCTCATCCGGCTTTACAACCAAGGTCACGGGAATTACCTGCGCCACAAGCTCTGGCAGCGCCTTTCGGGAGATGAAAAAGAATATATCAGAACGCGCACCGCAACAGGCAAGCCCGTGCTTTACCTCGCGGAATACAACAATTACCCGCTCAGTTTCTACAACACCCATGACTCCACCTGGCAGGGCGTCGCCATTGAGGTATTGGAGGAACTGGCCAAACTCACAGGACTCAATTTTTCCCCCGCTCACAATCAGATCATTGAATGGCCTAATGTCATCGCCATGCTGGAGAGCGGCGAGGCTGCCATGGTAACGGAGCTGATACGCACCAAAACCCGCGAGAACCGCTTCATATGGTCCGGAATACCCTTTCACTCAGACTATTACGCTCTTTTGTCCAAAAACGAATTTCAGGATTTGCGCACCAATGAGGTCCCCTTCGCGCGTGTGGGGCTGGTGAAGGACACCGCCTATGCGGAGACGTTCCGCGCGTGGTTTCCCGACCATGCCGACACGGTGGAATTCCCCGGCATGGACAAGGCCTTTGACGCCCTGAAGGAGGACGGGATTGATCTCCTCATGGCATCGCGGGGGCTGCTTTTGTCTCTCACTCATTACAGCGAGCAGACGGGCTTCAAAGCGAACATCATGTTCAAACAGCCCTTCGAATCCCTGTTCGGCTTTCACCGGTCGGAAAGCACGCTGCGCGACATTGTGGACAAGGCCCTGCCCCTTGTGGAGACGGGCGACATTTCCGGGCGTTGGACACGCAGGGTTTTTGACTATCGAAGCAAACTGGATGAGAAGCTCAGACCCTGGTTTATCGGCGTCACCGTCCTGCTTGCGTGCGTGTGCGCGCTTTCATTCGCTCTGCTCAGGGAAAATCGCAAGGAAGAAAAACGTCTGGAAGAGCTTGTGCAAGAACGCACACGTGAAATCATCAAGCATGACAGGATGTTGCATACTGTCAACACGGCGACCGGAATTCTGCTGACGCCCGGCGTGGACTGCGAGGAACTTTTGCGGCGTAGCGCCGAAGTTCTGGCCGGTGCGGCGGATGTCGACCGCATTCGCATCTGGAAAAACGAAAACAGGGATGGAGGCCGCTATGTCCTGAATTTCGAATGGCCGGCTGTCTCCCACCGACGTCCGCCTGACGGGGAAAGACCGGTTATCCTTCATCACAGCGCATTGCCCAGGTGGCGGAAAATATTCTCTGCCGGGGAGACAATCAATGGTCCCGTCAGCCATCTCCCGCAGAATGAACAGACAGTGCTGCTGGAATACGGCCTGCGGTCCATCCTGGCAATTCCCATTTTTCCGGAAGGGAAATTCTGGGGTATTGTCGCGTTTGATGACTGCCACAAAACGCGGCGGTTTACCGAGGACGAGGAAAACATGTTGCGTTCCGCCTGCCTTCTGCTCGCCAATGCCATATTGCGCGAGCAGATGGTGCAGGCCATCGCGGACGGACTTGAGAAGGCCAAGACCGCCAGCCGCGCCAAGAGCGAATTTCTGGCAAACATGAGCCACGAGATACGCACGCCCATGAACGCCGTCATCGGGATGACAAACATCGCCCAAGCCTGCAACAACCCTCCGGAAACAGCCCGATGCCTGGAAAGGATCGCGGTCGCCTCCAGGCATTTGCTTGGCATCATCAATGATATTCTGGACATGTCGAAAATTGAGGCCGGCAAACTTGAGCTTTCCCCGGTATCCTTCGATTTTGAAACCATGCTGGAAAAGGTGACGAATGTTGTCGCCCCCCTCATACAAAACCGCCGCCAGACCTTTACAGTACGCGTTGACCAGGCCATCCCCCGCAAGCTTCTGGGGGACGACCAGCGTCTCTCCCAAGTGGTGACCAATCTGCTCAGCAATGCTATCAAGTTTACGCCGGAGCGAGGGTCAATCCGTCTTGAAGCGGATTTTCTTGGGGAAGACGAAGGGCTCCCCATCATCCGGATCAGCGTCAAGGATACCGGCATAGGCATCAGCAAGGAACAGATGCCCCGCCTCTTCACCGCCTTTGGACAGGCCGAAAGCGGCACCTCACGTCGTTTCGGCGGAACCGGGCTCGGCCTTGCCCTCTCCAGACGCATTGTGGAGATGATGGGGGGCAGGATATGGGTTGAATCAGAATCGGGCAATGGTTGTGTTTTCAGCTTTACCGTACGGCTTGCGCCCGACGGAGAGGCGAAGGCGGGGTCGCGTTCGCCTGACGTGGAAAAAAGGGACGGCTGTCAGTCTCTCGCGGGATATCGCCTGCTCCTGGTGGAGGATGTGGAGGTTAACCGTGAGATCGTGCTGACCCTGCTTGAACCGACGCATATAGCCGTGACATGCGCTGTAAATGGCCTTGAGGCGGTGAATCTTTTCCGTTCGTCCCCCAACGGTTTCGACATAGTCTTTATGGATGTGCAGATGCCGCTCATGGACGGCTACGAAGCCACACGCGGCATACGCGCCCTGAACGCGCCAAGGGCCCGGCGCGTCCCCATCATTGCCATGACGGCCAATGTTTTCCGCGAGGATATTGATCAGTGCCTTGCCGCCGGCATGAATGACCACATCGGAAAACCCCTGGACTTCGCCGAAGTGCTGGCAAAGCTGCGACAATGGCTGCCAGGAGATGCATGAGTTTTTTCTTTACAAAACAATGTTCCCGGCCTTATAGTTACAGCCATGAAATATTTTACCCCACTCCGGCGCAATCTGGCTTTCCGTTTTCCCCCGTTGTCGTAGCGGGGTTTTTTTTACTCAAAAGCTGACCGACTATGAACGCTGACAACCGTTATTCCTGGCCGCACAAGGATCTGTTGGACGTGACGCAGCTGAGCGGCAGAGATACGCTGCTTCTGCTTGATCTCGCCGCCAGATTTCAGGAAATCAACCGCCGTCCGGTCAAGAAGGTGCCCACTCTCAAGGGCAAAACGGTAGTGTTGTTTTTTGTGGAAAACAGCACCCGTACCAGAATATCCTTTGACGTGGCGGCCAAACGTCTTTCGGCGGATACCTATCCCCTGGCGAAATCCGGTTCCAGCCTCAACAAGGGCGAAACCCTCAAGGATACGGCCCTGACCTTGCAGGCCATGGGGCCGGACGTCATTGTCATGCGCCATGCGAGCAGCGGCGCGGCCGAGTACCTGGCAAGACTGCTGGATTGTTCCATAGTCAACGGCGGGGACGGCTGGCACGCTCATCCAACGCAGGCATTGCTTGACTGCTTCAGCCTCCGTCAGTCATGGCAGGGGCGCTTTGCCGACCGAATTCTCCTGATTCTGGGAGATATCGCACACAGCCGCGTCGCCAGATCCAACATGCATCTGCTCACCATGCTCGGCACGCGCGTACGTCTTTGCGCGCCGCGCACCCTTCTGCCCGCCGGGGTGGAAAACTGGCCTGTGGAGGTATATTCCAATCTTGATCAGGCCGCACGCGAGGTGGATGCGGTCATGTGTCTGCGCCTGCAACTGGAACGGCAACAGGCCGGCCTGCTGCCGGATCTTGCGGAATACTCCCGCCGGTTCTGCCTTGCCGCCAGTCATCTCAAGCTGGCAAAGCCGGAGGTAAAAGTTCTGCACCCGGGCCCTCTGAACAGAGGCCTTGAAATCGCCAACGATGTCGCCGACGCACCCGCAAGCCTGGTGCTTGATCAAGTGTCTTCCGGCGTCGCCACGCGCATGGCCATACTCTACCTGTTCGCCACGCGCCGAGACGGAGAAACGTTATAGCTTATTTCAACCGGTCGCGCGAAAGGGAAAACATGATATTGCGCATCTCTGGTGCCCGCCATCAGGGTTCTCCTGTGGATTTGCTGGTGGACGGGGACAAAATACTGACCATGACTCCTGCGGGGCACTGTCCCGCCCCCGAGGAAGCGGAAAATTTCGACGCGGCCGGTCTTGTGCTGATGCCCGGCTTTATCGACGCCCATGTCCACCTGCGCGAGCCGGGTTTTGAATACAAGGAGGACATTGCCTCCGGCCTGACGGCGGCAGCCCACGGCGGTTTTTGCGCCGTGATGTGCATGGCCAATACCAAGCCGGTAAACGACACGTCCGCCGTGACCCGTTTTATGCTGGATTGCGCGGCCAGGAGCCACCCCTTCGGCCCGCGCCTCCACCCTGTCGCGGCCGCCACCGTGGGCCTGAAGGGGGAGGAAATGGCCCCGCTGGCCGAATTGAAGGCGGCAGGCTGTGTGGCGCTGTCCAACGACGGCCGTCCCGTGGGCAATGCGGAGCTTTTGCGCCGCATCATGGAATACGCGGCGGATCTGGATATGATTTTCATTGATCACTGCGAAGACCCGTGCCTCGCCGGCGGCTGGACCATGAATGAGGGGCCCGTCAGCGGCCTGCTGGGCGTCAAGGGGCAGCCGGACGTGGGCGAGGCGGCACAAGCCGCGCGCGACATCATGCTGGCTGAATATCTGCATCTGCCGGTGCATATTGCCCATGTATCCGCGAAGCTCACTCTGGACGTGATAGCCTGGGGCAAGGGCCGCGGCGTCAGCGTGAGCGCGGAGACCTGTCCCCATTACCTGATGCTGGACGAGGGCGCGCTCGGGGGGTACAATACCCTCGCCAAAGTCAGTCCGCCCCTGCGTGGGTCAAAAGATCGGGAAGCCCTGCGCCGCGCGGTGAAAGACGGCCTTATCGACATTCTGGTCACGGATCACGCGCCCCATGCGGATCATGAAAAAGACGGCACTCTGGACGAAGCCATGTGCGGCATCTCCGGGCTGGATACCGCCCTGAGCCTTACCTGGGAGCTGGTGCGCGAAAATATCCTGAATGAGTCGGATCTGGCGCGCCTCTGGTGCCGCCGGCCCGGAGAAATTTTCAAACTGCCCTGGAACGGCTTCGCTCCCGGCGACCCGGCGGACTTTTTCCTCTTTGACCCGGCGGAAACCTGGATACCCGGACCCGGAACGCTGTTCTCCAAAAGCCGCAACACGCCCTTTCTGGGGCAAAAGCTGCACGGACGCGTCAAGGCCCACTGGATGGGAGGGAGACGCATCATATGAGCGCCGCCGTCCGCCACCCCGCCGTTGCCGGAATTTTTTATCCAGAGGGCTCCAAGGCCCTGGAATCCTCGGTCAGGGACTGTCTCGCCAAAGGCGCGGCGGCATCCGCTCTCCGCGACAAGGGCAACGGACGCCTTTTCGCCCTCATGCTGCCCCACGCGGGTTATGTTTACTGCGGACGCATCATCGGAGCGACTTTGGCCGGCCTTGCCCTGCCGAAACGCTTTGTTGTGCTGTGTCCGAATCACACGGGGCAGGGGCATCCCTTCGGGATATGGCCCGACGGCGCATGGCTGACGCCG
>JAISXC010000178.1 GCA_031270875.1 Desulfovibrio sp. | reverse complement strand
GCCACCGGCAAAAGACCGAAGGCCGCCGTACCCGCCAGGGCAAGGGCGATCGTGATGAGCGTCGTGGCCACCGGGCGGCGTATGAAGGGCGCGGAGACGTTGAGCGGCAGAAATTCCGGGCCGAAACGCCTGCGTGACGGGAGGTTCCACATTCGTGCGGAGTATGTTACATGAGGTTGGACATCATGCCAAGCGTACTCACTCATCCCGCGTCCGCCGCGCTGAAGCGTGTCAGACACGGGTTCGCGGCACCGGGATATGCGCGTTTTTTATTATGTAAGCCAGTATGTAAGCCATCGCCTCGCGGGGCTCGCCTATATTGACGTTCTGCGCGGCCTCGGGCACGAGGTGCGCGCCAATCTGCCTCCGGGCTTTGACGCGGCGGCTCCGCTCGCGGCAAAAACCGCGCGGCCCGAAGAACTCTCGCGCGAACAGGCCGCCTTTCTCGAAGACGCCGATGTCGTCGTCCTGCACCAGGATCCGACGCTCTATGCCTCCATGTACGAGGCAATGCCCGCCCTGCGCCGCAAATACGTCATCGCGTACGCCGTCTGGGAAAACGAAATACTCACCCCGTTCTTCATACCTCCCCTGCGAATGGTCAACGAGGTATGGACCTGTTCGGAATTCTGCCGCGCCGCCATTGCCCCGCATGTGACGCGCTGCTTCGTGCTGCCGCATCTTGTGCGCAAGACCGCGCCCGCGGAGGAGGATTTCGGATGGGCCGGGACGCTGCTCGCGGAAAGCCGCGAATCGGGCGCTTTTGTATTTCTGTCCGTCGTGGACGCCGTCAACCCGAGAAAAAACCTGCGCGGCCTGCTGACGGCCTTCAGCCTTCTGCGCAAGGGCGCGCGCAGGCCGGTGCGCCTTCTGCTCAAGCAGTACCGGGCAAAAATGTCCTTCGACGGGATGCCCGACGTGATCAGTGTGGCGGAAGACGTCAGCCCGGGACGCATGGCCGCGCTCCACGTCCTGTGCGGGGCATACGTCAGCGCGCACCACGCCGAAGGCTGGGGCCTTGGCATGTCGGAGGCCATGGCCTACGGCAAACCCGTTGTCGCCACGGGCTATTCCGGCAACATGGAATATATGGACGCTACGAACAGTCTGCCCGTACCCTATGCCGTCAGACCGGTTTCTGAAGAAATGCGGGCGAAAATCCCCCTGTTTACGCCGGGCATGATGTGGGCCGAGCCGGATACGGGACTTTTTGTCAGGGCCATGCGCGATGTGGCAGAGGAGCGCCACGCCCCCGGTCTCCGCGCCAGGGCGGCGGCCATTGTCGAGCGCTTCGGGCCCGCGGGCATCGGGACGAAATTGACGGAACTCCTCGCGCGCGCCGGGTGAATCCGCGGATTGCACGCGAAGTTGGAAGGTTGCTGAGGGAACGGATGACGGGATTTTGGTTGCGGGCAGAGGTTGTGACGGCAATGCGCAAAAAATGTGAGCGGGCGCTGAAAATTTTTTTTGCGGACCTGAATGACATCCTGTTCTTCAGATACAGGCGGCGTTGCCGCTATTGCGGCGGTGGGCACTGCATGGGCCTGTGCGCCCCGCCGCGGCGGACGGCGGACGACGACAAAAAGCCCTCTCCGCCGGAAACCGGCCGCGACAACGGGGCGGGGGACGGAAGCGGATAATGGACTATTTTGCGATACACTCCGCCCTGCGCATGACTTCCGGCGGTTTTTCCACATAATTCTGAAAAATTTCCCCCAGGGAAATGGAATTCAATTCATGCTGAATTCTGTCCGACAAATCATTCCATACGGATCGCATCGCGCAATTGTGTTTGTCCGAACATTCATTGGTTTTTTTGCCGGAACAGACGAAAAGCTCAACGCCGCCGTCAAAAATTTCCACAAGCCCGCCAAGCGTTATTTCGCTCAGCGGCACGGCCAGTCTGATGCCGCCCTTTGAACCGACGGCGCCTGTTGTAAATCCGTTCCGCTTCAGGACAGAATGGGTAAGCTCAACGGCGCGCGGGGCGATTCCCGTTTTTTCCGACAGACAGGCCATGGATACCGGCGCGCTTGCACCGGCCAATGTATAAATAATTCTTACGGCATAGCGTATGTCCGTTTTCAATTTCATAATGCCTCCGCGCCATGATAAAAATTTGAGGATTCAACAGTACCCCATACGCCGGCTTTGTCCGGAACACCCCTATTGGAATATGGTTGTTGTACGGCTTCCTTTGTGCTGTATTTTGTCACGATCCCGACAAATATCGTTGCAGATGGATGGTCAACACTTTCATGAAAAGGAGTCAAGGAGTCACAGCCGCAATACCGTCAATGTAAAGGAGGTGTTTTATGGGAATATCCCGCAATGGCCAAGGAGTCAAATATCTCGCGATAGGCATTGCGGTGGGGATTGTGTCTGTCTGTGTCCTGGCCTCCGCCACGGCGTCCTCGGACCAGCGGCCGTTGTGCGCAAGCTGTCACCTCATGCGGGAGGCCGCTGTGACGCACAAAACGGGCACACACGCGGATCAGCCATGCAATGCCTGTCACGCGCCCCACAATGCGGCCGACAAGCTGCCCTTCAAGGTCAGGGAAGGTATCCGCGACCTTTTTGCCAACCTTTCCGGCAAGGACCTTCCCTACCCGGTTTCCGACGCGACCCGCCGCACAATCAACGAAAACTGCAAGTCATGCCATGCGCAGACCAACATGACGGCTGCCGCCATGATTGCCAAACCCTACTGCGTGGATTGCCACCGCAATGTGGCGCACATGCGCCTTAAGCCCGTGAGCACAAGGATGGTAGCGTATGAATAGACCGATTTTTACCCATGCCGCGGCGGCCGTCGCCCTTCTGGCAATGGTGATGATCAGCGCCTGCAGCGATGTGACGACTGATCTGAAAGCGCCGGTGTACAAAACCTCCATCAAGGAAGACGAAACGCGCATGTCCGCGTTCAAGGACGCTTTTCCGGATCAGTACGCCTCGTACCAGAAAAACAATGAGGCCGAGGTGATGACGGAATACAAGGGGTCCATCGCCTACCGCAAGAACGACAACGTCAACCCGCTGCCCAAGGGGTTCCGTCATGCCCAGCCCTATCTGAAGAATCTCTGGCTCGGCTATCCCTTCAGCTTCGAGTACAACGAGGCGCGCGGGCACACCTATGCCGTGGAGGATTTCGTCAATATTGACCGCATCAACCGCTACGGCGCCGACGGCAAGGGGCAGCTTCCGACCACCTGTATCAACTGCAAGACGCCGAAAATGATGACCTGGCACAAGGAATTCGGCGACAAGGTCTGGAGCATGGACTCCAACACATTCCGGGGCAAGGACAAGATCAGCGCCATGGACGAAAGCATCAACTGCGCCAACTGTCACAACCCCGCCACCATGGAACTGCGCCTGTATTCCGAACCTCTCAAGGACTGGCTCAAGCGCTCCAACCAGGACTGGAACAAACTCTCCCGCAACGAAAAGCGTTCCCTCGTCTGCGCGCAGTGCCATGTGGAATACTACTTTACGCACAAGGACAACGGCCCGGCCGCGAAGCCCGTCTTTCCCTGGGATGAGGGCATGAACCCGGAAGACATGTACCGTTATTACGCAAGCCACGGCGCGAAGGACGCGTCCGGCAAATCCGGCCCCTTTGTGGACTGGGTGCATGCCGCCTCCGGAGTGGGCATGATCAAAATGCAGCACCCGGAATACGAAGCCTTTATTGACGGTCCGCACGGCGCGGCCGGCGTTTCCTGCGCGGACTGCCACATGCAGTACCAGCGCGCGGGCGGAAAAAAAGTTTCCAGCCACTGGATGACATCCCCCCTGAAAGACGCTGAAATGCGCGCCTGCCGCCAGTGCCATGCGGACAAGACGGCTGACTTTCTGCGCGGGCGCGTACTCTACACCCAGAAAAAGACCTTCGATCAGCTGATCAAGGCTGAAGCCCTGTCGGTCAGGGCGCACGAGGCCGTTCGTCTGGCCAACAACTACGCCGGCGCGCGTTCTCCCGACTATGAGGCTCTCATGAAGCAAGCCCGCGAAATGGTACGCAAGGGGCAGCTTTTCTGGGATTATATCTCGGCCGAGAACAGTGTCGGTTTCCACAATCCGGCAAAGGCCCTGGACACGCTCATGACCTCCGCCGAGTGCAGCCAGCAGGCCGTTGACCTTGCCACGCGGGCCACCATGTTCGGCATCGGGCCTTCCCTTGCGGGCGACATTGAAAAAATCGTGCCGCCCATTATGGAGCACAGTCGCAAACTGATGCAAAGCCCGGAACATTTGCAGAGCCACCCCTGGCTGAAGCTGCTGAAGCCCTTCCCGCCGGCCCCGCAGGTCTGGGACGGGCAGACGAGGATCGTCTCCGAAGCGCCCGCCAAATAGGGCATGTTCTTTCTTGTGGGAAAAGCCCCCGCCCGGTGATATGCCCCCATCGGGGCATATCACCGGCGGAGGGGGACCTGCTTCGGCGAAGGAAAGGTTTGATGAATATCGGTTCATACACATTTGCGGAATTCAGGAGACTGGCGGAAAGATTCCACGGTTATGCCGCGCCCGGCATTCTGCTCGGGGGCCGCATGGTGACGGCCGCAAGGGCGGCCTTGCCGGAGGGCACCCTGTTCGAGGCGCTTGTCGAGACATTGAGCTGCCTGCCGGACGCCGTCCAGATGCTCACGCCGTGCAGTGTGGGCAACAAGCGTCTGCACGTCGTCAACCACGGGAAGATGGCCCTGTCTCTCTTTGACAAGCACAGCGGCCGCGGCATCCGGTGTTTTGTCGATCCGTCGCGCCTCGGCCCCTGGCCGGAAATACGCGCCTGGTTCATGAAGGAAAAAAGCAAGGAGC
>JAISXC010000136.1 GCA_031270875.1 Desulfovibrio sp. | reverse complement strand
CTTTTCGGCGGGGGGGAAGAAGGCGCGTATGACATTGGCCTTGTGTGCCGCGCCCTCTCTTCCACGCGCGCCGAGCTGGCTTTTGAACTGCGCCAGCGCCCGGGCAAATGTCTTGCCTGCAATCTGACATACGGATTGCCCCAGGTATTTCAACGCCATCCTGTAATCAATGTGTCCGGCATCGCCAAAGCCGTGGCCGAACGTCTCGGCTGGCGGGCGGAAAACCTGCAATGGCGGCTCGGCGGCACGGAAGAAATAAACCGGGAGTTGCACGCCATTCCTCTCCTCCTGGAAACCACGCGGGCGGCGCATTGAAACAGGGCTGCATTTTCCCCGCCGCGCAAATAAAGTATGGAGAGAGGCGCATGCGTTCCGTCATATCCACAAGCGTCCGCGCTGCCGCGCTGCTTGCCGTCCTTCTGATGTCAACAGCCGCGGCCGTATCCGCGGCGCCGCTGGCGACAAAGTATTACAGTCTGGAACTGCCGCCGGACTGGAAAGTCATTGACGGCCCCAAAGTCAAAAAAGACATTGTTCATGTTCTGCTTGGGCAAATAAAGTACAAGTGCTCGGCCTCGGTTACCGTATCCTCCTCCGCCCCCGGCGAGGCGGAAAAAAAGGCGCGGGAAGCGGCAAAACTGCTGAACGGCACAAAACCGGCTTTGCGCAACGGCCAGCTGGAATTTACATTCAAAAAAATGGGAGACAGGGGCTATTGCATACTTCGTGAGGACAGGCAGGCAAAATTGCTGATTATGTTGATCGTCAGCGGTGATGTACGGCAGGCGAACTTCATTTATTCCATGCGCAGCGGCTATCCCGCGCTTGTGCCTGCGCGGCCCTCAAACCTGTGGTAAGCCCACTGAATGCCCTCCCATGAAATATTCCCCGTTTTCCGTCTTTCTGCGCAATCTGCTGGTCAGAAAACACTTCTGGTTTTCCTGCTGCGCCTCCTGCGGAGAAATCAAAACGCCGCTGGGCAAAAGGCTCTGCGCCTCGCTGACGGCGGACTTTCCGGTGGACGCGGTTGTCGCCGGACCACTGGACGAGCCGTCACGGCAAAAAATCCGGGCGGCCAACCCTTGGCTGCGCAATGTCATCGCCGCCGGGGCGCCGGCGCAAGCCCCCCCGGTCATACTGCCGGCGCTGGCGCATACCTTGCCCGGACTCGCGGAATGCTTTCTGACCGCGAAGAGCGCGACGGAACTGGCGGCCCCGGTCCATGTTCTGGATTTTTTCACTCCCAACGGCATTCCCTTCATAGCGCTTTCCCGCCTTCCGGAACCAAGCCGTTTCAGCGCGGAAGAGCCGCCGGCAGTGGGCGACGTTCCTTCCGCGCCCGGTCTGTATGCCCACACCGGGGAAAACTCGGAACTCTTCGCGCCCGTTTTCCGCCGCATGCTTGAGGAACGGGGTGACGGCCCCAAAGACGCGCATGCCCTGTACGCCGCCGCTTTGGCCCATTGGGCCTACCGGGAGGGCAGAGGAGTGCTCGCGGGATGAAAGCCTTCGCGGCGGCGACGTCGTTTCCGGGCAAGGCATTTTTGCGGCTCTGCCCGCTGTTCCGGGGTTGCGCCGACTGCCCGGACAGGCCGCCCTCCCTCCGGCAACGCCTGCGGGGCCTGCCGGAGCCTGGTTTTCCCGTTGACGTCGTCTATACCTGGGTAGACGGTCGCGACCCGGTCTGGCTCGCCAAAAGATCCTCCAGGGGGCTGGGGGCCGAAGACGCCAACCACTACCGGGACAACGGCGAACTGCGCTATTCCCTGCGCTCCCTGGAACGTTTCGCGCCCTGGGTTCGGCGTGTGCATATCGTCACGGACGGGCAGATTCCTTCCTGGCTGAACGCAGGGCATGAAAAACTGCGCCTTGTCGCCCACAGGGACATTATCCCGGCGCGGTTTCTGCCGACTTTCAGTTCCAGAGTCATAGAAGCGCACCTGCACCGCATTGAGGGACTGGCGGAACACTACGTCTATTTCAACGACGATTTCTTTCTGATCTCGCCCTGCTTTCCCGGGGATTTTTTCACCGCCAACGGGCTGCCTTTTCTTTTCGCCGACTGGCGGGAGAGCAGAAGGGCCGGGTATGCCAGGGAGGATACGCCCCATGCCGCATCCTGGGCCGCGGCGCGGGATTTTCTGGCGGCGAACGGCGTTGCGCCGGCTCCGGAGGTTATCGCGGCTCACGCGCCGTATCCGCAGAGCAGAAGCAACGCGGCGGGGGCGTACGCCTTTTTTGAGGATGCGGTCAACACCTTTCAGCCGGCGCGCGCGCCGGGCGACATCGCCTTCTACTGCCACGGCATTCCCTTGTGGGCGTATGCCCGCAGGGCGACGGTGCCCTGCGACGTCGCCTGGTATTACATCAATGCGAAGCGCCTTGACAGACGGCTTTGTTACGCCGCGATATCGCGGGAAAAATCGTTGGGGACGCTGCCGCTTTTTCTCTGCCTGAACGATGTGGGGGAAGCGCCGTCCGGAAACGCCTGGCATGCGGACATGCAAACCTTCCTGTCCGGTTTTTACCCGGACAAATCAGCCTTTGAAAGGAGTTGACGGATGACCGGGGCGTCGTCTCCCGCTGGCTGGAACACAAAACAGGGCACGCTTGCCGGGGATGTCCGCATTACGGGGCGCGGCCTGCACACGGGAAAAACCGTCGGCGTCCGCCTTGCCCCGCCGCGGGACAAAAAGTCGGGCATTGTCTTTCGCCGCATCAGAAACGGCGAGGTGCTGGCCAGCATCCCCGCCAGCCTCGGCCGTTGGAGGCAATACCCGCTCTGCTCCACGCTGGCGGCGGAAAACGGGCTTCTGGTGCGCACGGTGGAGCATCTTCTGGCCGCGCTTCTGATGTGCGAGATAGATCGGGCCGTCGTTGATCTGGATGGAGAGGAAGTGCCCATTCTCGACGGGGGAGCGTCGATCTGGATGGAACTGCTGAAACAGTGCGGCCGCGTCTCGTGCGCTTCGCCCAAAAGATTCATCAGGATTGTACGGCCTTATTCCTACCGCTTCGGAGACACCGCGGAGTACGGCGTGCAGCCCTGCGCCGGCGGAGAGCCGGCGTACGCCGTTGACATCGGCGCGCGCATTCCGGGCATGCCCCCGGCGCACTGGCGGTGCGCGCTGACGCCGGCTCTGTTCCGCGCGGAAATCGCCCCGGCAAGAACCTACGGCAGCCCGATCTGGGCCCTGATGGCCCTGGCGGGAGGCTGGCTGTCCGGCGTTCCGGTGCTGCGCGGCATACGCCCGGGCGTTGGCGCCGCCCTGTTGGGCGGCAGGGTGCTCGGCGGCATGAAGGTACCGGACGAATGCCTGCGCCACCGGCTGCTGGACATGATAGGGGATTTCGCCCTGGCCGGGGCGCCCGTTCTGGGTGTGGTCACAGTCACGCAACCCAGCCACCGTCGCAACCGCAAATTCATGCGCCTGCTGCTCCGGCAGCCTGGCGTCTGGGAATGGGCGGTCTTTGATTGAAAACAGGATGTGCGCATGGCGGAGAAAACCTTTATTCCTGAAAAATTGTGCTCCGGCTCTCCATGGGATCGGCTGCTGGCAAAACTGTACGCTCTCTGCCTTGACCTGCACCCGGCCACGGAAGGCTGCCGCGATTGCCGCTATTACATGCTGTCCGTTGACGCCAGAGCCTGCCACGCCATTGAGCCGGACTTCGACGTGGACGCGGTCTATACCTGGGTGGACGGAGCGGACTCCACCCACGCCGCCAAACGCGCCCGCTGGCTCTCCCGGCAGGGTGCGGTTCACGGCAGCGCCCTCGAGGCCGCAAGATTCCGCGACAATGAGGAGCTGCGCTATTCCCTGCGGGCTCTGGAGCGTTTCGCGCCCTGGGTGCGCAGGGTCATTCTGGCGACGGACGGCCAGCGTCCCTTCTGGCTGCGTGCGGATCACCCCAAAATCCGCATTGTTGACCACAGCGAATTCATACCCCATGAGTATCTTCCCACATTCAACTCCCATGTGATTGAGGCCTATCTGCATACCATAACGGGACTTTCCGAACAGTATCTCTACATGAACGACGATGTTTTTCTGGCCAGACCCTGCCGCAAAACGGATTTTTTCACCTCCAACGGGCTGCCGCTCGCCTTTGTGGACTGGCGCATACGCAGGCGCTTCGGCTACAGTTACACAAAGACCCCGCACGCCATGTCCTATTTCAATACCCTGCGCATTCTGGAAGAGCGGGGCGTGCCCACAAACCCCGGATTTGTCACGGCCCACGGCCCCTACGCCCAGACCAGAACGAACATGGCCGCCGCCTGCGGCTTTTACAGGGACGCCATAAAGGGTTTCGCAGGGAACAGATTCCGCACCACCGCCGAGATCGCCATGTACTCCCACGGACTCCCCTTGTGGATATACGGACAAAAGCGGCTTGTCCCCTGTGATGAGCGCTATTATTATGTCCAGACGCGCCGGAGGGACAGGGCGGCCTATTACCGGGCCATCCTGAAATCGCGGGAAGAGCATGTACCTCCCCTGTTTTTTTGCATCAACGATGTGGGCGGCTCCGGCTCCGGCCGGCAATGGAAGGAAGATTTGCGATACCTGCTTGAAAGCTATTTCCCCCGGCCGTCCTCCTTTGAGACGGACATGGCCGTAAACACGGACGGGAAGCCCTGACATGCCGTTTTCCCTGCCGGTGCTCATGTACCATTCCATCAGCCGTCACAGGCACCGCCTCTGCGTGCCGCCGGAATTGTTCGAGGAGCACTGCCGCGCCCTTGCCGGGGACGGGTGGCGGGGCGTCAGCCTGTCCGAGGCGGAGGGTTATTTTCTCGCCGGGCAATCCCTTCCTCCGAAGTCCTGCCTTTTTACCTTTGATGACGGATACCTGGACAATTATGTGTACGCGGAACCATTGCTGCGCCGCTATGGGCACCACGGGATCATTTTTCCGGTTGTGGGTCTGATCGGCCAGGGGACGCCGCGCCCCACGCTGGAGGATATGGAGGCCGATCCCTGCGCGGGCAAAAAACTGCCGGCTCTGGACGAGCGGCCCAATATGGGGCGCAACGGAAAAACGGTCAGGGGCGTCGCGCTGTGCAACTGGGCGGAACTCGCCCGCATGCGCGAGGCTGGAAACATGGATTGCGCCCCCCATTCCATGACCCACGGCAGGGTGGTGCGCGAACTTGCTTTCGCGCGTCTTCACCGGCCGGGCGGCGTGGACAGTTTTTTTGACGTGCCCCCCTACGACATGCCTTGGGGATTCCCCTGTTTCAGGCTGGGGCACGCTCTTGCCGTCAGGGGGTACATGCCCTCGGCCGAACTTTTTGCTCTGGTGCGGAGGCTGGTTCCGCAACAGGCCGGGCAGGCGGCGAATTTTCTGAAGGAAAAGAACAACAGGGACGCCGTCGTCAGGGCCATTTCGGCGCTTCCCGCGCTTGGCGTCCGGGAAAGCGAGGATGCCTGCCGTCAACGGCTCGCCGGGGAATTCGCGGAGTGCCGGTCGGTGTTCAGGGAGCGCCTTGGTGTGGAATCCGTGAGCTTTTGCTGGCCCTGGGGCAATTATGGGCCAATGGCCCTTCAAGAGGCCCGTAAGGCCGGCTTCCGGCTTTTTTTTACCACCTCCAGGGGAATGAATACGCGCGGAAGAAAAAACGCCGTGCGCAGAATACCCGTGCGCGGCGGCACGGGAAAGGAGCTTCTTTCCTTGGTGCGTTTCGCTTCCAGAGCTTTTTTTGAGGAAGTGTATTCATGGGCCTACAATATTTTTTAGGCAATGGGCTCCCGTTTGAGAAACTGATTGCGAGTTTGAAGCTGAATCTTCGCCTATACGCCATTGGTTGGCAAGTTGAGCGTAATCCATGAGTTGAATCTCAGTTGGCCCAAATTCTGCCAGAGAGGGGAATGCATTTCCGACGCAAACGGATATACATATCAACAAGGCCTATTCAGTCATAACTGGCATCCATGTCAAGTTGGAAGAAGATTGGGATATTGAAATGATCGCCCCAAACCGAAGGAAACGAACAAAAACGCAAGACGGGCGTCCCTTGCGGCGCTATCGCCGCCGATGGAAAGTCGGGCGCTTGTTCGCATGGCGGCAAAACTTTCGCCGTCTTGTCGCAAGGTACGAATTTCATGCTGAGAATTTCCTGGCTATGGCCCAGCTGGGCTGTATCATGATTTTGCTCAGGTTGATTATGAGATGACTTCTAATAGAATATGTGTTTACGTGCATAGTTGCTTCAAGTTTCGTTTTTTGCATCTCAAAAAGTGAATCAGGTGGATAGACGGATATCCGCCATGCTCTCATAACAATATTGACAAACATCCTGTTTCATGACATTTTCTAGAAACAAAGCGCCCTGACGGGCTTAATAGGGAATCTCGTGCAAAGCGAGAGCGGACCCGCCGCCGTACACCAGGTATAACTTCTTTCCCCCGCGCGCCACTGGGGACTCCCCGGGAAGGCCGGAAAGAAGCTGGACAGCCGGAAGACCTGCTTTATTGCTTCGTCGGTGAGGACGAGCCGTCGGCAACGGGGCCTTTGCCGTGTGGTTCATGAAGGGGATAAATTCGTTTCCTCCGCCCGCAACGCAGGCGGAGTTTTTTATTCCCTTTTCCCGAAAATGCCCCACGACAGTACAGGAG
>JAISXC010000088.1 GCA_031270875.1 Desulfovibrio sp. | reverse complement strand
TCAACGGCGCGGAAGTATAGCCGTCTCCCGCTTCACGTCAAGGGGCGGTGGAAAATTTTCACAGCGGATGAGAATAACATAACGGAATTTCCCGCAAATTTTTTCAAGGCCAGGGCTACTTGCGGCCACCCCGCAGAAGGGAGCTGACGATTCCGCGTATCACGGGCGCCACGACGGAGCGGACGAGCCCGTCCCAGAAGCGCGTTCGCCGCGCCGCCTCCCGCTGTTCCAGCTTGTTCCGGGCAAGACGGTTTTTTTCCGCTTCCTTCAGGATCTTCTGTTCGGCTTTTTCACGGGCGGTCCGTTCCTTGTCCGTCTCCACGCCCTGCAGTTTTTCGAAGGCTGAGGGGCGATCCTGTTTCGTCCCATAAAAGCGGTACAGGGGCGAATTCCTGATCATGGAGGCGCGGGTCTCCGCATCCAGGGGGCCGATTTGTCCTTGCGGCGGCAGAATGAACGCTCTTTCCACAGGCAGAGGTATGCCCTTGTCGTCCAGCAGGGAAACCAGGGCTTCGCCGATGCCCAGTTCCGTGACGTCTCCGGCAACGACAAGGCCCGGATTGACGCGGAAGGTCTCCGCCGCCGCTCTGACCGTCTTCTGATCTTTGGGGGTAAAGGCCCGTAACGCGTGCTGCACCCTGTTGCCGAGCTGGCCCAGAATGGAATCCGGAATATCCGAAGGCGACTGCGAAATGAAATAAATCCCCACGCCTTTGGAACGGATGAGCCGCACCACCCGTTCCACTTTTTCCACCAGCGCCCTGGGCGCGCCGTTAAACAGAAGATGCGCCTCGTCAAAGAAAAAGACCAGTTCGGGTTTTCGCGGATCGCCGATCTCGGGCAGACGCTCGAACAGGCTGGTCATGATCCAGACCAGAAAAGCGGCATATACTCTGGGGGAGCCGACCAGCCGCTCGGAGGCCAGGATGTTGATGACGCCCTTGCCGGACTCCGTCCGGAGGAGATCGTCCACGGCAAGGGCCGGTTCGCCGAAAAAGGTCGTTGCGCCTTCGTGCTCAAGACCGAGGATCCCGCGTTGTATGGCCCCGATGCTGGCTGTGGAGATATTGCCGTAGGCCGGGGCATACCTGGCCGCGTTGTTTCCCGCGTATTCCAGCAGTTTTTGAAGGTCGCTGAGGTCAATGAGTTCCAGTGATTCGTCTTTGGCTATCTTGAAAACCAGTGTCAAAACAGCCGCCTGGATGTCGTTGAGTTCCAACAGGCGACCGAGCAGCAGCGGTCCCATATCGGTTACGGTAGCCCGCGCCGGAATGCCGGAAGCGCCGGACACATCCCAGAACTGGACCGGGAAAGACTGAAAGGCAAAACCTTTTTTCGCAAGCTCCCATTCCCGTACCCGTTTGCTCACGCTTTCCCTGTTGCCGCCGGCGGCGGCAACGCCGGAAAGGTCTCCTTTGATGTCGGCGGCGAAAACGGGAACCCCCAGGGCGCTGAAGATTTCGGCCATGCTCTGCAGGGTGACGGTCTTGCCTGTGCCGGTAGCGCCGGCGATAAGGCCGTGACGGTTGGCCATGCCGGGGAGCAGATACAGCGCCCTGCCCCCGCCGGACAGGGCGAGAAGGGCGCGTTGTTCTTTGTCAAGCACGGGAGGCTTCTTCCGGCAGCAGGGCCAGAAGCTCGCGTATGTTGCGCGCGGTGGTTGCCACCTGATTTTTTTCATTGTCCGTCAGTTCGAGTTCGATGACGTCCTCCACTCCTTCCACGCCCAGCCTGGCCGGAACGCACATGTAGATGCCGCTCACGCCGTACTGCCCGGTCAGATACACGGAACACGGATAGGTGGCGTGCGAGCCGTCCAGGATGGCCTCTGTCATTTCCGCTATCGCGATGCCGGGCGCGTAGTAGGCCGAATAGCCCAGCAGGTCGACCACCTCGCCTCCGCCGTGGGCCGTGCGGTAGCGGATTTCCGCGAGTTTTTCGGGGCCGAGCAGCTTGGTGACGGGTACGCCGCCCACAGTGGCCAGACGGGTCAGCACGGCCATGGAGTCGCCGTGCTCCCCGAGCACCAGGCCCTCCACGGTGTGCGGGGCCGCGCCTATGGCTTCGGCTATGTAGTGGCGCAAGCGGGAGGAGTCAAGCAGGCCCGACATGCCCACGATCCGGTGATGCGGCAGGCCGCTGGCCTTCCAGGCCACGTAGCACATGACGTCCAGGGGGTTGGTGACGATGATGAGCGTCGCCTCGGGAGAATGCTCCGCCACCGCCCTGGTCACGTCTTTCACGATGGAAGCGTTGGAATTCAGGAGGTCGCTACGGGTCATCCCCGGCCGCCGGGCCCGTCCGGCCGTGATGATCACCACGTTTGAACCGGCCGTGTCCGCATAGTCGGCCGTGCCCTTGACGGGGAAGCGGTGCTTGTGCAACGCGGCCGCCTGTGACAGGTCCAGAGCCTTGCCTTTGGCGATGTTCTCGACGGCGTCGAGCAGCACCACGGAACCGAGGTTTTTGAACAGGCAGCACTGGGCCGCCGTGGCGCCCACATTGCCGGCGCCGATGATGGAGATTTTGTTCGGCATGATGTTCTCCCGGATGTGATTGTTTTCCCGGAATGGACGCGGGGTTGCGCAGGAAGAACGGAGCATCGGGAAAACGTCAGTTTAGTCTATTGAGATTTTTTTCGCAAGCATCCCGGAGTACCATAATCCACGTCCGATTCAAGAATGCGCAGATCATCAACATGCTCCCCTCCGGCAAGCCGGTCCGCTTGACCTGAAGTCCCGCCGGGCATATCCTCCCCGTCATGTTTTCCCTTGCGACGTATATTCTGCTTATTGTGGGCGTAAACTGGGCCTTCAGTGTCACGCCCGTCGTGCCGCTGCCCAACGGGGAAGTATGGACGCCGCTCTCCCTGATTGTGGGTTTTATTTTTGTCGTGCGGGACGTTGCCCAGCGCCGCGTGGGGCATCACATCCTTTGGGGCATGCTGGCCGGCTGCGCCATCAGCTGGAGGATGGCAAGCCCCGGGATCGCGGTGGCCAGCGCCGCCGCTTTCGCTGTCAGCGAACTGGCGGACTGGGCGATTTTCACCCTGACCCGCAAGCCTCTTTCCAGCCGCATTCTGCTCTCAAGCCTCATTTCCGTCCCGTTGGACAGCCTGACGTTTTTATGGCTTGTCGGCCTTGCCGCGCCGCTCTCCTTCCTCACCATGACGGCAAGCAAGTTTGCGGGCTCGCTGCTTGTCTTCCTGCTGCTGCGCCGCAGGGAAGGCAAGGCCCCGTTGATGCGCGGGAGCGCCCAGGCCGTGCAGCGGCATTGAGCGTTTTATCCTTGCAGCAGCGCCGCCTCGCCGGGATACAGGCTTTCAACATGCGCCGCGAAGGCCGCGATGCGCCGCCCGACAACGGCCTTTCTGGCCTCGCGCGCAAGGCGCAGATAATAGGTCAGATTGTGCAGAGAGTTGAGGCGGAAGGCCAGAAGTTCCCGGCTCACGAAAAGATGCCGCAAGTACGCGCGGGAGAAGGTGCGGCAGGTATAGCAATCGCAGGCCGGATCCAGGGGGCTTTCGTCTTCGGCATATTCCCGCCGCCTGATGTTCACCTTGCCCAGTGAGGTGTACAGAGTGCCGTTGCGCGCGTTGCGCGTGGGCAACACGCAGTCGAACATGTCAATGCCCGCCAGTACGCCGCGCGCAATGTCCAGCGGCGTTCCCACCCCCATCAGGTAGCGCGGTCTGTTGTCCGGCAGCAGCGGAGCGGTGTGTCGGACCATCTCGTGCATTTCCGCCTTGCTTTCCCCGACGGAAAGGCCGCCCACGGCAAAACCGTCAAAATCGAGAGCGCAGATTTCCAGCACCGAGCGGCGGCGCAAGTCCTTGAAAAAGCCGCCCTGCACAATGCCGAAAAGCAGATTTTTCCCTGTTCCGGCGGGAAAAGCTGCCCTGGTCCGCGCCGCCCAGCGCGTGGTGAGGGCGAGGGATTTTTCGGTATAGGCGTAGTCCGCGCCGTAGGGGACGCATTCATCCAAGGCCATCATGATGTCGGAATGGAGATTGCGTTGTATGGACACCACTCTCTCCGGCGTGAACAGATGGCGGGAACCGTCGAGATGCGAGCGAAACTCCACCCCTTCTTCCCGGATTTTGCGCAGCGAATTGAGACTGAAAATCTGAAATCCTCCACTGTCCGTCAATATAATGCCGGGCCATGCGGCAAAGCGGTGCAGACCGCCCCGTCGCGCCACCAGCTCGTCACCCGGACGCAGGTAGAGATGGTACGTGTTTCCGAGAATGACGGGCGCGCCGATGGCGGCCAGATCGTCCGGGGCAAGGGCCTTGACGGACCCCGCTGTCCCCACGGGCATGAAAACGGGCGTTTCCATCACGCCGCGGGCGGTGCGCAACAAGCCGGCACGGGCCGCGCCGTCGGTGTGTTCAAGGGTAAAAACTGGAGGAAACATTTTTTGCTCCGGGCAATTCTGCATGACAAGGCGAACAAATTTATTTATATCTTTCGCTGCCGCCGCGCAACAAGAGCGAAAACCATGAAAACATCCACCACGAGCGAAACCGCTTTCGCGCCGTCCCTTTGCCGTATTGACCTTGCCGCGCTGCAGCGCAACTTCGCCCGCTTGGGGGAACCGGCTTCCCTCATGCCTGTCATCAAAAACGACGCATACGGCCACGGCCTTCTGCCTGTGGCCCGCGCCCTTGCCAAAGCGGGCGCCCGCTGTTTCGCCGTGGGTACGCCCGGCGAGGGCGCCGCCCTGCGTCAGGCCGGGCTCAAGCAGGAAATCGTTCCGCTTTTGGGCGGCATGGCGCTGGAAGACTGGCGGGTCGCCGCGGCCTGCTTCCTGCTGCCCCTTCTGGCGGACAGTGAGGATCTGAAAAAAGCCCTGGCCTGTTGCCGGCACGACAGGGTGTTGCGCGTGGGGATCAAGTGTGAGACGGGCATGAACCGTCTCGGATTCTGCCAGCAGGACATCCCCGGCCTGATGGAATATCTGCGCGCCCACCCCTGTCTTGAGCCTGTACTGGTGCTTTCGCATTTGGCCTGCGCCGACATGCCGGAAGAAAACGCGTATTCCCAAAGCCAGATACGCGTTTTCACAGCCATCTGCGAGAGCCTGCGGGTTGTCTGGCCGTTTATGAAACGGTCTCTCGCGAATTCAGCGGGACTGCTGGGCCTGCCCGCGAGCCGCTTCGACGTGAGCCGGCCCGGCATCGCTCTGTACGGCGGCAACCCTTTTGCCGGAGGGCTGTGGGAAGAAGCGGGGGCAGGGCTGGAGTGGGGCATGAGCGTCAGCGCTCCGGTTATAGGCGTGCGCCGTGTACGCGCCGGTCAAAGCGTTTCTTACGGGCGCGTATTCACCGCGCCGGCCGACATGACGCTGGCCGTCATCGCGGCGGGATACGCCACCGGCGTTGCCCGCGCTCTTTCCGACAGGATGGATGTCCTCATCCACGGCCGCCGCGTTCCCCAGGTAGGGCGCGTATGCATGGGCATGCTCATGGCGGACGTGACCTCTCTGCCGCAAACGCGCCCTTCGGACACCGCCTGGTTGCTCGGCGGCCCGGCTGAACCGGGCATCGCGCCCGTCACCGCCCAGGAAACAGCGGACAGGCTGGAAACGATCCCCTATGAAATACTCTGCCGCATGGGGGCAATGAACGCGCGGGTATATACGCCGTATTGACGGGGGTTCCGCCTGCGGCCGGGAAACCGACGCGCCCTTGAATCAGACGGCTATGCGGCGGGCAACAGAACCCGCACCAAGGCACCGCCGTTTTTTCCGTCGGCCAGTTCAATCTGCCCGCCGTGGCTGACGACGATGGACTGCACAATGGGCAGGCCCAGTCCGGTTCCCGCATCCTTTGTGGTGAAAAAAGGATCAAGCAGATGCGGCAATGCCCGGGGGTCAAAGCCCGGCCCGGAATCCTGAAATTCCAGACATACGCGCCCCTGCTCGTCCGGCCGCCCTGAAATGCGCAACGTCCCCGCCCCCTCCATGGCCTGCTGGCCGTTGACCAGGATATTGTAAAAAGCCCTGTACAAAAGTTCCTTGTCGCCGCGCACAAAGAGTCCGGGGGCGGTATCGCGTTCAACGGCCACGCTGTGGCGGGCCAGCTCGCTTTCCAGAAAAGCCAGCAACTGATCCAGCACCAGGTTCACGTCCGTCGATTCCTGTTTTGGACGCCGTGGACGGGCGTAGTCCAAAAAATCGTTGACGGTGCGGGAAAGGCGCAGGGATTCATCGTAAATGGCTTTCAGAATGCGTTGCGTGCCAGCATCCGCCTTGTCCGTGCGGTTGTGCAGCAACTCGGCGCTGGAGCGTATGATGCCGAGAGGGTTGCGTATTTCATGGGCAATGCTGGCCACAACCCGGCCCATGCTTGCCAGGCGTTCATTGCTGTGCAATTCCTTTTCCAGCATGCGATTTTTTTCCATGCGCTGGGCCAGCACCCTTTCGGCCCTGTGTATGAGCACCAGCATGAGCGTGAACAGAACAACGGAAGAAATCAGACACATCGCCACGATAATCCATTGAAAAGCCACCACCTCCTCGTAATCGCCGGTGATGTCCTGGGTCAATTCCAGTACGCCCATGACAGAGGTCGGGTGACCGTCCAATTCCCCGCGCAGGGGATAGAGAACGCGCAGCACAAAGGAACCCTGGTTCAGGGGCAGACGGAAAAAGGCCTGCCATGCCGGAATGCCCGCGATGATTTCGGGTTTCGGGGTATTGCCTTCCATCACCTCGTCAAGGTTTTCCGGAGACAAACCCACCTTGCCCAGTTCCTCCCGCTCGGTGGAATAGGCCACGCGGTGGGAAAAATCGTAGATGCGCAACCGCTGGACAGGCAGACCCTGAATGACGGACTGCACCACCATGTCCAGCCGTTCGTACTGCTCAGTGTCGCGCAGGGCGATATGCCCGCGCGCGAAAACCGTGGGCAGAAAAAAACGGCGGAACATCTGGTAGTTCAGGTTCACCACCAGCGAGTGCGCGAAATTCTCCTGCCGCGTCAGGAGAGTCTCCCGCGCTGAATTGGAGATGAAGAAAGACAGGCTCAGCGTTGTCGTCAAAATGAGCAACAGGGAAAGCCAGGACAGGGTACGCGCGTAGCTGAGGGTCAGGTCCTTGCCGTCGCTGGGCACGGCGTTGGGGGGGGGCGTCTGTTCCCTCGCAGTCTCGGCGGACATGGGCTAAAACATCTGCTCCTGGCGCTGTTCCGCCAGAAAAGCGGCCAGTTCGGCGTCTTCCCGGGGATATCCCTTTGCCCCAAGACGGGCGTTGGCAAGGCGTTTTCCCATCTCCACCGCCGGCTGGTCCAGAGGATTGATGTCCATAAGCCATCCGGTAAAGACCGTGGCGGCCTCCAGCAGCATCATGAGCGCTCCGGCGGACCTCGGCCCGTCATTCTCCATGTCCAGATGGACGAGGGGCACGCCGTTGGCCGCAAGGGCCATGCGCGTGCCCAGCGCTTCCGCCTCGAGCAGGCTGCTGAAGGGCCTGCCCGCAAGCCAGGACCACCGCTCCGGGAGATTTGCGCTGAAACTGCCGCACTGCGGCCGGGAACGGCTTGTCAGAAAAAGGCATCCCTTGTCGCGCTGCCCGTCCAGAAACATCTGGTTGACGGAGTGCTGATCCGTCACTCCCACGGCCGGCACGGGCATGGTTCCCTTGCCGTTCTTGCCGAGGCTTTCCGCCCAGAGCTGGGCAAACCAGAGGCCGTAGGCGGCCCAGGAAGGAATGTAGCAAAAAAAGATCAGTTGCGAGTACCGATGATCTTCCAGAGCCTTTGCCCAGCAGGCAAGGGCGAAGGACGGGTGAATGCCGAGAGAGGCCGGGGTTTGCGACAGCGGAAGCGCGACTTCGCAAGCCCCGTTCAGCAGGGCCTGCCAGTCAACCCCCAGAAAGGCGGCCGGCAGAAGCCCAACGGCGGAAAGAGCGGAATAGCGGCCGCCCAGAAAATCCGGCACTTCCAGAGAGTTGAGGCCGTAACGCAGAACCTCCTCACGCAGATAGCCTTTTGTTCTGTCGGTGACAACAATCATGTGTTCCCGCCAGCGTTCGCCGCTTGTGGCCCGCAACCACTCCTTGGCGAGAAAATACTGGGCCAGAGTTTCAATGGTTCCGCCGGACTTGCTGACGCACACAACAACCGTGTCGGCGGGATGGAGTTTGCCCAACAGAGCTCCAAAAGTTCTGGCACAGACATTGTCGGCGATCCACAGCCACGGCCCCTCGTGGTTCGGCTCGTCCTGCCCCGGCGCAAAGGCCCGCTGTATGGCACGCGCGCCCAGGGCGGAGCCGCCGATGCCCAGCAGAAGCATGTGCCTGAACGGTTTTATGCGCGGCAACAGCCGGGGCATATCCTCTTGGAGTTTTTCCTTGTACGGCATGTTCAGAAAAGGCAGCTCCCCGGCGGCGAGTTCCCGCGCCAGCCGCTCCGAGAGAGCCTTCCGACGGGAGAAGAAAGGGCCTCCGGCGTTTTCGGGCAGACGATGCGTGTAGGCCCTGGACCATTCTATGCAGTGCGGCATGTATCCCCCTTTTTGTTTTCCGCAAAATTTTTTGCCGGCCGGCGCAATTCCACCAGGCAGCCCGCGCCTGCCGGAGCGTCTTTCGACATGCTGAATTCCAGTATGCCCCTGGCCGTTTTTTGCGCCACAGCCCGGCCGATTTCTTCCCCCTCCGGCGTGAGGACCCGGCAGGAGACTCCCTCCCACCGGCCTTTGCGGTCATCGGCCAAGCAGAAAATACGGCGGTCATTTTCAGTGACGACAGTTCGGAAAACTTCGGAGCATCCGAGGCCGGACAAATTTTTAAGATAATGTCTGCCCCAGAAAAATGTGAAGCCGCCGAGCAGAAAGCCGGCGACGCCGCAGACAAGTCCCGGCACAGCGGGAGAGACGCCGGTGAGACGCCGCACGGCGGACGGATCTTCCGCCCGTCTGGCCTCTTCGCTTTCCCAGATGCTGACGAGAAATTTTTGCCCGCTTTTGGCCGGAGCCCCCCGGAAGCGTATAAGCAGTTCCCGGCGTCCCGGTTTCGCGTCCGCGTCGGCCTGCACGGCGCCTCGCCACATGGCGCTGCCGAACCAGTAACTGGCGAAAAATCCCTCAAGAACGAAACGCGCATCGTCGCCGGGGGGCGTAATCTGCGCGATAAAGTCGCTGTTGAGAGGATTCTTCATGGGAGACGGGCCTGAAACCATGAGCGTCTGGCCGGGCAGGAGTTCCAGAACGTCCGCCCCCACGCGCACCGCGGAATACAGTCCGTCAGCCAGGCAGAAGAGCGCCGCGACGACAAAGACCGCGCTTACGCGCCCGCACAGGCGCATACGCCTGCGAAGAAAAAAACAGGACGCCCACAGGCGGGTATCGGCTGAAGCGGTCATGCCGCATTATACACGGCGCGGGCTCACGGTACAAGCCCCCTTTTGCCCGGCTTTTGTTCAACGCGCCCGCATCATCGGGGCCGGGGAGGGCTTCAGCACGCGCCAGCGCACAAGGATGGAGCCGCGGCCCGGCAGATTCACGAGGCTTTCCTCCTCCGCCGGAAAACGCTTTCTGATGAAGCGCGTAAGGAGGATGGCGACTGTCCATAGGGGCACGGTTATGCCGAAAAACCAGAGGCAGAACCCGGCTTCCACCGGCAACGAACTGCGTCCGGACATGTACATGCCTACAAAAACGGCTCCCAACATGAGCGCGTTGGCGCAAAATCGAATAAGGCTGATATAAAAGGATTGCTTGTAGCTGTTCATTCCGGCTCCGCATTCACGCGGCCGGAGCGCCCGCTCCGGCCGCGTGTCAAGTCAGCGTCTGAAGATGTTTGTCTTGGTTATGTTCATGAAGCGGGTGGTCTGGGTCCTTTCGGTACTGCGGAAGGACACGC
>JAISXC010000086.1 GCA_031270875.1 Desulfovibrio sp. | reverse complement strand
ACGTGGATAACGTCGAAAGACTCCCTGAGGGCAAGAGCGGCCGCCAGACGGCTGTAGCGGCGCACCTCGCTCATCAGGTCAGGCCCGTAGCCGCCCTGGATGTCATAGGTAAATGAATCTCCGGCGGACGAGCGCACTTCTTCATATTGCCGGCCGGGCGCGCGCCGCAGCCAGCGCACGGCCTCCGCGTACTCCTCCGGCGTGCTGTAGGGAAAAATGGGGCTGTCCAGCGTGAGGAAACGAACGCTTTCCCGCCAGATGTCCTGGCCGGCCAGAAAAATGCGGGAAGCCTCCTCCCTGGTGATGGGCGTGCCCGAGGCGGAAACAAGGCGCAGAAAATTGTTCCCGTCTCCCCCTTTGACGCGCGGCAGCACAAAGATGATCTCCGCGCCCATTTTGGCCAGGGCCTGCGTCATGCCGTAGCAGGCCGTGCCCAGCCCCCCGCTGATGTGCGGCGGAAATTCCCAGCCAAACATGAGTATGCGCATAATCTTTGCCCTTGCTTGCGTTGTTTGCGGCCGTTCTCACGCAAGCGTCAGCACGGCGCGGCATACGCCGGCCGTATCGCCCGAGGGAGGATTGGCCAGAAGGCGGACAATGCGTTTTTCCCAGTCGTCGTAGACCAGCGGAGCGGCCTTTTTGAGCGAAAGCAGCAGGCGCGTGCATTCCGCCACGCTCCAGGCCTGATTTATACAGCCGTTGGGGCGGTATGGCGGAGAAGCGTCAAAAATTTCGGAAATGCCGCCCAGGCCGGCATCCGCCAGATGCTCGCTGAAAAGGGGCGTCAGGGTGTCCAGCAGGGCGGCGACGGCGCCGTCCACATCCCAGACTGTTCGCAACAGGGCGTCCCCGTAATGCCCGAGCAGCCACGGCCAGACCGTCCCCTGATGGTACGCCGCGTCACGGGCGTCCGGCGGACCTTCATACACCCCCCTGTAGGCCGGATCATCCGGAGAGAGCGTGCGCAGGCCAAAGGGGGTCAGCAGCCGGTTGCGCACGCATTCCACCACGCAAGGGCGGTACGTTTCCTCCAGAATGGGATAGGGCAGGGAAACGGCGAAAATCTGATTGGGCCGGATGGCCTGATCCAGCATGCCGTCGCGCCAGACATCACCCAGGTAGCCGCCCCCCCGCGCCACCCAGAAATGTTCAAAGAAAGCCGCGCGCATTCCGCGCAGGGCGGCGGTTGCTTCCCATTCCGGCTCGCGGAAGGAGCAAGCCAGATAATCCACAAAAGCCAGAGTGTTGTACCAGAGGGCGTTGATTTCCACCGGGCAGCCGTGGCGCGGCGTTACCGGACGCCCGTTCGCGTTCGCGTCCATCCATGTGAGCTGGGTATGGGCATTGCCGGCGTGCAGAAGGCCAAGCTCGTCCACAAAAATATCCATGCCCGGCCCCTGCCGGTACCCCCGCACAATGGCCTTGAGGGCCGGCCAGAACTGCCCGCGCACAAGGCCGAGGCCGTCGGGGTTTTCTTTCAGGAAGCACTGCACGGCAAAGGAATACCACAGGGCGGCGTCAACGGAATTGTAGGCGTCTTCGCCGTCTTCGACAAAATAATTGGGAGCCAGCCCGTTGCGCAGGGCGCCCGCCGTCTGTCTGAGAACACTGAGGCCGAATTCGCCGTTGTTGTTCAGGAAGGCCAGACCCGGAAGGGCGATGAGGGCGTCGCGGCTCCAGGCGTCAAACCAGTGATAGCCGGCAAGCACGGCGGAACGTCCCGACGGCGTTGTTGTGCAGAACTGCCTGCCCGTCCGCCCGAGGTTGCCGATAAGCCCGCCGCAGGCATCGCGCTCCGCCTGTCTGCGCCCGCTCTCGGCCCGCCAGATGTCCTCCGGGCTTTCCCCGCAGGGCGCGGTGCCGACAGCCACGCAGACGCTTCCCCCGTCCGTGAGGGGAATTTCCAGAGTGCCGGGCTGAAAAAGATCTTCCTCGTCGGGAAAACCGCGCTCCGCTTCCTGAAAATAATCGACATGATAAAACCAGTCAGGCGACGGATGAAAAACATGTCGGCCGCCTGTTTGCACGAAAAGAGCCGGCAGCCCCTCATACGGGGCGATGGAAAAACCGTTCTCCAGTTTCCGCGCGCGCGCGCGCAGGGCCGAATTCGCGCGCGTGAGCGCATGAAAGCTCCGGTAGGCCAGCAGGGGTTTCAGGATCAGGGTGAGGGGCGGAAGCGCGGACTCCGCCTTGACGGAATAGCGCAGCACAAGGCGGCTCACGCCTTCCTGCAGAAGGATTTCCCGGGTGAGCCTGACATTGCCGATGCGGTAGGTGAACTCCGGCCACCCGCTGAAGCGGAATTGTTCAAGATACTGATGGCCGCCGGGATAGAGCACTCCGGGATGGCTGCGCGTGGAGAAAAAAAATTCTTTTCCTTCCCCGGAAACCGACTCCTCAAGGGTGGAGAGAAGCACATGCCGTCCGTGTCCGGTATTGGCGACCAGAAGGCCGTGATATTTTCGCGTGTTGCAGCACAGTATGCTGCTGGAAGCGTAATCGCCGAGGCCGTTTGTCAGCAGCCATTCCTTGCGCAACGCTCTGCGGGTATTCTGGCAGGCGGCCTTGTCAAAGCTGAAACGCATCAAGCCCCCCTTTCCGCGCAGGATGTTTCTCCGCCTTGTCCGTTGCGGGTCACAGCGAAATTCGCGGCGCTTTTATCCTCAATATTCCTGCAATTACCCGCTTGCGTGTGTCCTGTCAAGCGGAACGCGGGGCCTGAAACCCATGCCGGCATAAAAACCCGGCGCGGTTTTCCGGCCTGGGCGTCAGCACTCGCTCACGCTGAGGGCAAGCCCCCCTCCGGCGGTTTCCTTGTACTTGCGATCCATGTTGTGCCCGGTTTCGCCCATGGCCTGTATCGCCATGTCCAGGCTTACCCGGTGCCTGTCCGCATCCTCGGCCGTCGCCATCAGGCAGGCGTTGTAGGCCTTGAGCGCGCCCATGGCGTTGCGCTCGATGCAGGGGATCTGCACGTAGCCCCCCACCGGATCGCAGGTCAACCCCAGGTGGTGCTCCAAGGCGATTTCCGCCGCGTTTTCCACGATGCGCGGCGGGTAGCCCCTGGCCTGGGCCAGCATGGCCGCCGCCATGGCCGAGGCCACGCCCACCTCGCCCTGGCAGCCCACTTCCGCGCCGGCGATGCCGGCGTTGTGCTTGGCCAGAAAGCCCACCGCCGCCGCCGCCAGCAGGCCGTCGCGCACCGCCTGGGGGCCGAAGCCCAGATAGCCCTCCATGATGGTCAGCATGGCGGGCATAACCCCGGCGGACCCGCAGGTGGGAGCGGTGACGATGATGCCGCCCGCGGCGTTTTCCTCCGCGACGGCGAAGGCATAGGCATTGAGCAGACCCAGAAAACGGTTCAGCGGATCATCCATGCAGTCGGCCCTGTGCGCCAGACGCGCGGCCTTGCGGTAAACCCCGAGCCTTCCCGGCAGCACCCCCTCGGAGCGTAAGCCCCTGTCCACGCAGCGCCGCATCAGCTCGATCACAACATCCAGATCCGCCAGAATTTCCGGACGGCCGCGCCCGGTCACGGCCGTTTCATTGGCCATGATAATCTGCGGCAGGCTGAGGCCGCTTTCCTCCACCAGGGCGCGCAGGCCGCGGGCGGACTCGAAGGGATAGGGGGGAGCGCCGCGCTCCGGCGCGCTCCAGCCCTCCCATTGGAGAAAACCCCCGCCCACGGAATAGTAGATCCGTTCCAGAACAGACTTCCCCCCGGCGTCCGACAGTGAAAAAACCAGAGTATTGCTGGACGGATATCCATGTTCCAACTCGCCGAACACAACCGTATCCCCGTCCAGGCGCAGCGCGGCCCCGCCCAGACGAATCGCGCGCTCTTCGGGCGGAATGTCCAGCACTCCGGCGGGCAGGGCGCCGGGGCAGGAACGGGGGGAATAGCCCATAAGCCCGGCGAGCACGGCCTTGTCCGTGCCGTGTCCCCTGCCGGTGGCGCTCAGGGAGCCCAGAAGGCGCACTGTGAGCGAAACTCCCCGGCGCTTGTCCTCCTCCGGCAACAGTTCGAGCAGATTCCGGAAATCCAGCCCGGCCAGCATGGGGCCTATGGTGTGCGAGCTTGAAGGCCCGGGGCCGGCTTTGAACAACTCAAAAACGGAAGTGGTGATCGGGCGCGCTGTCTGCGTCATGCGGCATTTCCTGGAGTTTCCCCGAGTCGCGCGGCCGTTTGCGGAAAACGGTCCGCAACAGTGACAACCTGTCCGGAAAGACAGTTTTTGTTATAGTACCGCAAACGACAATTGTTAAGAGATTTTCGCCGACCCGGCCAACACCTGAAACGGAGTTTTCCGGTTCGCGCGGGAAAGTTTCGCGGGGCGCGATTTTGGCCTTCAAAGCCAAGGGCGAATGGATGATGGAATTTGCCTACGGCAAGAACGGCAACTTCACCGGCGGCAACGGCAGAACCGGTTACGGCAGGGGCAATCTGGACGAGTTTGAAGCCGCGCAGCGCATCCGCCTCCGTTTGGACGCCGTGGCTTCCGAAGCCCTGTCCGGCACAGTGTATTTTGAAATGGGCGATTCCTACTGGGGCAAGGACGCCGCGAAGGGCGGCGCGGCTCTGGGCGCTGACCGCATCGACGTCGTTGAACTGAAGCAGGCCTATCTTGACTGGATGCCGCCCAACACCGATCTCAAGATCCGCATGGGCCTCCAGGGCATGGCCCT
>JAISXC010000082.1 GCA_031270875.1 Desulfovibrio sp. | reverse complement strand
TGCGCCATGAGCCGGCGCAACTGCCGCGCTGAACCTTCGTTCTGGTCAAGGATGTGTTTTTCGTCCACTTGCTCCGCCAGAATCACCGCCGTGCCCGGCGTCAGGCTGGGCCCTACTTCGTTGATAGCCTCAAGCCCGATGGCGACGCAGCCGCGCGTGTCGCGCGGCACAATGCCGAGACCCTTGCTGTGAATCCATATTCCGTGGCCGGTTTTGCCGCGCAGGCGGTCAACGGGGTTGGGATAATTCAGCGTATAGGCAATGCCGCCGTATTCCTTGAAATCCAGACCAGAGGCAATCTTGTATTCCACAAAATAGATGCCCTCCGGCGTGCGCAGGTCATTGAGCTTCTGCTTGTCGCCTGCCTGTTGGCCTGTTGTGCAGGGATAAGCATACTTGAGCTTGAGGGGGCTTTTTTTCTCAAAGAAAAGGAATGACTGGCGGGCCTTGTCCACGGCCACGAAATGGGAGGGCAGAGCCGCGTCGCGCACGGATGCCAGCCAGTTGTCGGCCAGAGCGCAATGGGGCGTTGCCAGGAAAAAGAGGCAGAGCAAGACCGGGAGCAAAAAATATTTATGTCTTTGTCGCGCGGGGCGGCGAAAGGAAAGCGCGTTTTCGCTGGATTCGCCCTGGTCGAAAGGCTGATTTTTCAGTCCCTGCAAAAAGGGCGTGAAAGAAGAAGGCGGTCGGACAGCCCGGAATCTGGTTTTCCGCGGGGTATCCGTTTCAGCGCGCCAGCTCAAGCAACTCCCGGCGCGTGAAAAGCGCGAGCAGATCATAGCCGGCCGCTTCAAGCGTTTCACGTCCTCCTTCCTCCCTGTCCAGTATGGCGCAAACGGCGGCAATTCTGAGGCCAGTGGAGCGTATCCTCTCACAGGCCGTAAGCAGAGATTTTCCGGTGGTGACGACATCTTCCAGCATGGCCACGGAGTCGCCCCCGTTGAAATTGCCCAGCCCTTCGACAAACTGCCCTGTCCCATGCCCTTTGGCCTCTTTGCGTACCAGAAGCCCGTGGAGAGGGCGGCCGAGATCAATGGAAGTCACAGTGACCGCGGAAACCAGCGGATCGGCGCCCATGGTCATGCCGCCCACGCCTTTGATGTCGAAACTGTTGAGCATGTCGTTAAACAGCAGGCCGATGAGTCGTGAACCTTCCGCGTGCAGTGCCGTGACACGGCAGTCAAAATAATAGTCACTTGCGCGGCCGGAGGTCAAAACAAAGTGCCCCCCGCGGTAGGATTTTTCCAACAGAAGCCTTGCCAGACGGCATTTTTTGCCAATCATGCGCTAGGTGCTCTTTTGTTCCCGCGGCTGCTGGGGTGGCCCGAACAGGCGGGCGTAAACGACGTTTTCATGACGCAGATAATAGGTCATGTCAAACAAATCCTCAAGTTCCACATCGGTGAGGCTGGCTCGAATTCCGGCGTCCGCCCTGGCCAGTTCCGGGAAGGATCGGCGCTCCTCCCAGCTTCGCATGGCAAGCCGCTGTATTGTTTCATAGGCTTTTTGGCGGGGCAGGCCCGTCTCCACAAGGGCTGTGAGCAGGCGCTGGGAGAAGCAGAGGCCGAAGGATTTTTCCATATTTTCACGCATGCGATCCTCGTTGACCACAAGGCCGCGCAACAGTCCCGCAAGGCGCGTGAGCGCGTAGTCGGCGAGAATGGTGGAGTCCGGCATGATGACCCGTTCCACCGAGGAGTGGCTGATGTCCCGTTCATGCCAGAGAGCCTGGTTTTCCATGGCGGCCAATGCGCTGGAACGTATGAGGCGGGAAATCCCGCAGATGTTTTCGGCGGAGACGGGATTCTTCTTGTGCGGCATGGCGGAAGAGCCCTTTTGCCCTTTGGAAAATCCTTCTTCGGCCTCCAGCACTTCCGTGCGCTGCAGATGGCGCAGCTCAACGCACAGACGCTCAATACCACCCGCCATGATGGCCAGCGCCGAAAAGAACTGCGCATGGCGGTCACGCTGGATAATCTGGGTGGAATGCTCGTCCGCTTTGAGATTCAGGCGCGCAAGCGCCTTTGCTTCAAGTTCCGGCGAAAGAAAGGCATAGGTCCCCACGGCGCCGGAAATTTTGCCCACGCGCATGTTTTCCGCCGCATCGTCAATACGGGCGAGATGGCGGGCGAATTCCGCGTAAAATCCGGCAATTTTCAGGCCAAAGCTTGTGGGCTCGGCGTGCACGCCGTGGGTGCGACCCATACAGAGAACGCCCTTGTAGCGGCGGGACAGTGTTTCCAGTTCCCCCAGCAGGGCGCGGATGTCTTTCAGGATCAGTTCTCCGGCCTGCCGCAGCAGCAGGGCGTTGGCCGTATCCACAATGTCCGAGGAAGTGCAGCCCAGATGGATATAACGGGCCTCAGGCCCTACTTTTTCTTCCAGCGAGGCAAGAAAGGCTATGACATCGTGCCGGGTGCTCTCCTCAATTTCCTGAATGCGTGCGGCGTCAATGTCGGCGCGACTGCGTATGACATCCATCGCCTCCCCGGAGATGCGCCCCATTTCCCGCCATGCTTCGCAAACGGCGAGTTCCACGGACAGCCAGGCGCGGTAGCGATTCTCCGGGGTCCATATGCGGCCCATTTCAGCCCGCGTGTAACGTTCGATCATCTTCAGCCTTGCCGTATCCGCAACAACATAATGACAATCATACGGGCGTGGTCTGTTTTCATGGCCTTCCACATTGCCGGCACAACCTACAAGGCGGCGCTGTCCTGTCGGGCAGAAGCGGCGGATTTTGAAGCGGCTTCGGGACTTCCGGCCTCCTTGGCTTTGCCGGGGGCCGCGTCGGGAGGTTTGGGCGCCTTGTCATCAGAAATCTTTTCGCCGACGGCTTGGGCGGTCTCCGGGGCGGTGTCCTTGCCGGAGGCGTTTTGAGTCTCCTTGCCGTCTTCCTTTACGCCCTTGCGGTATCCGTAGTCGCTTACATACCAGCCGTCGCCCTTGAGCACAAAGGATGTCTGCGACATGACTCTCGGCGCCGGCGTGGCGCAGTGCGGGCAGGGCTCCACCGTGTCATCGTTGGCGGATGTTGTCCATTCCTCAAAAATTTTGCGGCACTTGGGACAAAGATACTCATAAATGGGCATACCGGAAACTCCGGAATAGCGTCCCGCAGGCCTATGCCTTGCCGGTCTTTGCTTCCCGCACGCGCTGCTTCAGGCGCTCCAGACGGCGGTGGCGGCGGCGGTCAAGTTCTTTTTTGCGCTCAATTTTTTTATGGGCCATAATCATGTCCTCCAAAAAACAGGGGAATTGAAATATGTACTGTCAAGATACGCGCATTGAGGGGATAGTATGCATTTTTCGGGAAAAAGTCCAGCGTTCAGTCTCGTTGGCGTAGGGCAATCGAATGAATTTTTAGAAAAAATCTAGATTCTGCCGTCAATAGATTTTGCCCCAAAGGGCAATACATCTGACATGCACGGCTGCCAGGAATGAAGACGTATTCTTAACGTACCGGGTGGCAATGCCACGCCATTGTTTCAAGTGCGGAAAAGCATTTTCAACCGGGTGAGGGAGGCGATAGGGGTACTTGTCGTACTTGCGCTGCCCTTTCCGGCTCTTTTTGGGAGGGAGCACAACCTCCATGTTCGCATTCACCGCCGATTCAACGATTGCGTCACTATCATAGTCCCTGCCCGCCATCAGATTGCCCGCCTCTATTCCTTCAACAAGCTTGCAAGCCTGGGCGCAATCCCCAATGGCTGCGCACTGCCTTGGCGAAGAGATACTCATCCGCAGGCAGAGAGGTGATGAAATAGCGAGTATTTTCAGTAGATACGCCATCTATATTCAGAGCATCTGCTCACTTTTCCCGGATTTCGCGCGCAGACGACGAAAAACGGGATCCAGTATCGCCGGGGCAAAAAAGCGGGAGAGCGGCACAAAAACCAGGGCGAAAGAAACGGTTCCGGCCGCCAGGGCCAGACAGGAGGTCATTACGGGGTGCAGAGAGATCTTTTCCATGCAGAGCCGGCAAACATACCAAGCCAGAACCGCGCCCGGCGATGAGCAGGCAAGGGCGCGCAGGCCGGACCGGCAAAGGCCCTCAACCGCGCCGCGCCCGTGGCGGCGCAGCCATATTCCCGCAAGCCAGACCGCATACAGGCTCACGCTCAGGCCGGAAAGCGCGGCAATGCCAGTTGCGCCCGCGGGCGCAGCCCAAAAATGGTAGACGGGCAGGCACAGCAGGGTCATCGCCGTACCTATGGCGGCGGGCGTGAGCGTATCCCCCCGTGCGTAATATCCGCGAACCAGCACCATGTATACAAGCCAGAAGGGCGCGGCGGCCAGCATGATCTGAGTCAGCGGAACCGTGGCCAGCGTTTCCGCCGCGCCGAAACGCCCGCTCTGGAATATCGCGCCGAGCAGAGGCCGGGCGCAGGCCGCCATCCAGAGGGCGCAGGGGATGATCAGCCCCAGCCCCGTCTGCAGGGCCGAGCGCAGGGTCCCGTTGAAACGGGCTTCATCCCCTTCGGCGAGCAGATGTACCAGAAAAGGATACGAGGCCGCCGCCGCCGCCTGGCCGACAAACCCCACCGGCACCTGGGCAATGCGGCGCGCGTAGTTGAGCAGGCTTACCGCGCCCTCTCCTGCAAGGCTGCCGAACACGCGCAGGAACTGCTCGTCCAGCATGACGATGGTCTGTCCCAGCATGAGCGGCAGGGCCGTGAGCAGAAAACGGCCCATGAGCCTGTGCCGCCAGACGATCTGAAGACGCAGCCCCTCCCGCGCCGCTATGCGCCAGGGAAGAAAAAAAGCGCCCAGCGCCGCGCCGATGGTCACGCCGACGCAATAGCCCGTCATGCCCCGCACGGAAATGCCGGCCGTCTCGGCGGCCGCCGGCAGCAGCAGACCCGCCGCGATGATGCAGCCGTTGTAGACAAGGGGCGCCAGAGCGGGCACGCTGAACTGCCGCCTCAAGTATAACAGGGCCGTGAAACAGGCTCCGGAAAGAAAAAATATCTGCGCCGGCAGAACAAGACGCATGAAGAAAGCCAGCCGCGTG
>JAISXC010000042.1 GCA_031270875.1 Desulfovibrio sp. | reverse complement strand
GCCGGCGTCTTTGGCCTCAATGGCGGCGGCCAATCCGGCATAGCCGGTGCCGACGACCACGACGTCAACGCTCTGATCCCATTTGCCCGGCGGCGGGATCGCTTCCGCCGGCGTCAGGGACAGCGGCGTCGCCAAGGCGGCCGCGCCGGCGACCGCTGCGCCTTTCAGCATGTCGCGCCGGCTGATGCCGGATCTCTTTTTTGAATCGGACATTATTCCACTCCTTTCTATACGTTTGCCCTGAGGGCCTCTTTGCCCGCCTGCTGGCCGGCCAGCCGCCCAAAAACAATGCAGTCGCCGGTGGCGTTGCCCCCCAGCCTGTTCGTGCCGTGCACGCCGCCGGTGACTTCGCCCGCGGCGTACAGACGGGGAACAATTTTGCCGTACCTGTCCAGCACTTGCGCTGTTTCCGCCGTTGTGCGCAGGCCGCCCATGGTATGATGCACTCCGGCCTGGGTGGGGCTTGCCCAGAACGGGCCTTTCTCAAGGGTTTTGAGGTTGACCTCCTTTTTCCCGAAATCACTGTCCTTGCCGGAGGCGACAAGTTCGTTGTAGCGCTTGACGCTGGCCAGAAAATCCGCGGGCGGGACTTTCAGCTTCCCTTCCAGTATCTTGGCCAGTTCTTCCAGGGTCGGGGCGGTAAAGCACAGTCCCTTGTCCAGAGCCACCTTGATCCGCTCCGGAGAATAGCGTTTGGCCGCCCGGTCATCGGCGACCCAGAGGAATACCTTTTCCGGCTGGGCCATGGTGCTTCCGGCCAGAATGTCGCGTCTGGCGTCTTCCGCCACAAAGCGCTTGCCCTTCAGGTTGAGGAAAACGGCGTGAGCCACGCCGAGGTTGGCGAGGTCACCGTATTTTTTGGTGAAATAATTGCATGCGACCAAAAGCTGGATATAGTCCATGCCGATGACGTCCGCGCCCACGTCCTGGGCGTAGGTCAGGGCCTCGCCCGTGGCCCAGGGCACGTTTGTCGTCGGGAGCTTGTCGTCGTATTGGGGGGCATATTTCGAGCGGAAGGGCACATCCGCCCCGAAACCGCCCGTGGCGAGCACCACCGCGCGTTTGGTCTCAATGTGCCTGATTCCCCTCCCTTCCTTGACCTGCACTCCCAGAACCTCGCCGTCCAGGGAATTTTGGCGCACAATGCCGCTCAGGGCGCAATTCAGGCGCACGGGTATTTTCCGTTCGTCGACATTCTTTTTCATCACCGCGATAATGGCGCCGCCGCGTCCGTGATTGACGGGATCATGGCTTCTGGGGTGGATTGCGCCGACAATGGTGTACACTTTCGGCTCAAAAACAACGCCGAGTTTCTCCAGCCATTTCACGCCGTCAAGGGCGTGGTCCACATAGTAGCGCACCTTGGCCGGCTCGCCCCGGAAATCTCCGCCGACCAGGGTCTGCGTATAATGCAAATCCGTGGAGTCTGCAATCCCCTGGGGCTTTTGCCTCTCCGGGTCAACGCAGTTGTACCCGCCGCTCGCGATGACGGAATTTCCCCCGACAATGTTCGCCTTGTCAATGACGAGCACGTTCGCTCCGGCGTCCCCGGCCTCTATCGCGGCGGCCAGACCGGCATAGCCGGTGCCGACGACCACGACGTCAACGCTCTGATCCCATTTGGCGGGCGGCGGGATCGCTTCCGCCGTCGTCAGGGTCAGCGGCGTCGCCAGAGCGGCCGCGCCGGCGACCGCAGCGCCTTTCAGCACGTCGCGCCGGCTGATGCCGGACCTCTTTTTTGAATCGGACATTTTTCCACTCCTTTTTATACGTTTGCCCTGTGGGCTGACAGTCTGAGCGCAGACGAAACGTCCCAAACGGAAATTTCCGCCGGAACTGTCCGGCGGCGGACTCCGGTTGCGGACGGTACCGGATGCGGATATTATATGTATTTCTTGAATAATACATCTTTTTGTTGCTTTTGTCTATGGTCTATTATACTGGAGTGCGACGCCTTTGATAAGGCGGATATACTCGCGCCGCGCGGCGCATTCCGGACAAAACCGCGCCCTGAAATGAAAAATGATTGTATCTCGTTGCTGATTTGCGTATACAACGCGACATGAGCGATACCATCCCCCCTCCAAAAAATGCGCGTCCGCCGACTGCCGCTCCGTTCACGGCCGAGGAGTCCGGCAATGAGCCCGCAGCCCCCCTGCCCCACATTGTGCTGGCCGGCCGCCCCAATGTGGGCAAATCCACTCTGTTCAACCGCCTCATCCGCGCCAGGCGCGCCATCACCCATGACAGGCCGGGGGTGACGCGGGACCGCATGGAGGGTATTGTACGGCGGAGCGGGCTGCCCGCCTACGCCGTTGTGGACACCGGCGGCGTCACCCTGGGCGCTCAGTCCGCCGTAACCGAGGGGCCCCCGAATCTGCGCGGTTTTGAGGAGGACATCCTGAGCCAGACTGAGGCGGCGCTGCTCACCGCCGCCGGGGTTGCCTTGGTGGTGGACGGGCGCGACGGGCTTCTGCCCCTGGACGAGCATCTGGCCGCCCATCTGCGCCGCAAAGGCTTGCCCGCCCTGTGCGTGGTCAACAAAGTGGACGGCCTTGAGCGGGAGGATGAACTGACGGCGGAATTTCACTCCCTGGGGCTGCCGCTCATCGCGGTTTCCGCCGAGCACGGGCACAATATGCCTTTGCTGGCCGAAATGCTGGCGGAGTTGGCCGGGCGGGGCGGCGGGCCGGCCGGGGGCGTCGCGCGGCAAGGCGCGGAGTTGCGACTGGCCATGCTGGGGCGTCCCAATGCCGGCAAATCTTCTCTGGTAAACGCCCTTTCGGGCGAGGAGAGGATGATTGTCTCCAGCATCGCCGGCACCACGCGCGACAGTGTGGACGTGCGTTTTGCCCATAACGGGCGGAACTATGTTTTCGTGGATACCGCCGGCGTGCGCCGCCGCGCGAAAATCACGGACAGCCTGGAAAAATATTCGGTCAGTTCGGCGATCAAATCCAGCGGCAAGGCGGACGTCACCCTGCTGGTGCTGGACGCGGCCGAAGGAGTGAGCCAGCAGGACAAGCGGCTTGTGGATCTTCTGGACACGCGTAAAATTCCTTTTCTCGTCCTCGTCAACAAGTGTGATCTGGCCCCGCGCGCGGCCCTCAAACAACTGGAAAAGAACATCCGCGCCATGCTGGCTTTTTGCCCGCATATCCCCGTGTTGCCGGTTTCCGCCAAAACAGGGCTGGAACTTCACAAAATCGTGCCCCTGGCGGAAAAAATCCATGAGGAATGCCGGATGCGCGTGCCCACAGGCCGGCTCAACAGAGCCATGGAAGAAGCGCTCGCCAAACACCAGCCGCCGGTGGTCAAGCGGGCGCGGGCCAAATTCTATTATCTCACCCAGGCGGAAACGGCGCCGCCCACCTTTGTTTTTTTTGTCAGCGACGCGGAGCGCGTGCCCGAAAATTATATGCGCTACCTGGAGCGCGCGCTCCGGAGACTGTTCGGCATTGCCCATGCGCCCGTGCGCCTGCGGCTGCGCTCAAGCCACAAGAAAAAGCAATTTTGACATGCCGCTTGCAACCCGACTCCTTTTTTCCCTTGACCTCAGGGCGGAGCCATATATGCGTCCGCCCCGGAACGCCGGCTCCGTCACCTTGACGTGCCACCGGTTTGCTATTAAAACAAACAGTCGTTACAAACCGCAACAGGGCATTAGCCATGAATACTCCACAAAAAGTCGTGCTCGCCTATTCGGGCGGGCTGGATACATCAGTGATTCTCAAATGGCTGATTGTCGAGCGCCGTTGCGAGGTCATCGCCGTCACCGCCGATCTGGGCCAGCCGGAGGATCTTTCCGGAGTGGAAGCAAAAGCCCTGAAAACAGGGGCTTC
>JAISXC010000056.1 GCA_031270875.1 Desulfovibrio sp. | reverse complement strand
AGGGATAACCCCTCCAGGTGCGCCGTATATCGCGTATCGGGCGTCAGGGGTTTGTCCGGCGTAAACAGTAACGTATTGTCGTGACGCCAGCGCCACGCGCCCGGGGCATCCGGCTGCAGTCGCAGGCCGGACGCATGGCTGCCGTCCCCGAGGTACACGGCGCACGCCCTACGCCAGTTGTCGCCGTATTTTGTTTTGCAGGCCGCCTCGTCAGCGGTGAGGGCAATGCGCAGACTGTCGTCCCAGGGATAATACGCGTCCGCTCCGGCCCGCAGGTATGCGGGTGATTTTTGCGAGGCTGCTGCTGCTGTACCCTGCCCCAAAAGACACGCCGACAAAAAAAGTCCCACAAGAGTCAGTATATACCGTATCAGCATGCCATCCTCCGAAGCCATTTGCCGTTCTGCGGCGGAGTGCGACCGCCGCGGTCGCAAACCAAAGCCTACCGCCGGCCTGCCGCGTTGTCCATCCCCCCTTATGGTAATTGTAAGACGCTTTTCCGGAAAAAGCCATACGTTTTCAACCGAGAGTTTCCATAGCGCATTTCCCATTTTTGAAACGCCCGCAAGGATTCGCCTGCAAATCCCTGTCGTCGGTTTTTTCCGGCGCTCCCGACTGGAGCCGCGACCTTCCGCAAGCGTCCCTGCCCGCTGATATTCCCTTGCATTCGCCGGGAAGATTCGTTATTCATGTCACCCATGCGGCCTTCCGCCGTTTGAGCGATGCCGTTGGTTTGTCCTGCGAAAACGGGGGGGTGTCATGACGGCAACAGTACTGCGCATGGGGCGTATAGGATACCTCAACGTACTGCCCATATACTACCCCCTGGAAGCCGGCATTCTTCCCCACGAGTATGAGTTCGTCTCCGGCCCTCCGGCCTTGCTGAACACAATGATGGCGCGGGGTGAGTTGCACGTCTCCTCCTGCTCCTGTTTTGAATACGCCCGCCGGCCGGACCGCTATTATCTGGTGCGCGACCTTTCCATCGGCTCGCACGGCCCGGTGATGAGCGTGCTGCTGCTTTCCCGAGTTCCGCTGGAGGATCTCGACGGCCGCGAAATACTCATCAGCGGCGAAACGCACACCTCGGTGGCGCTTCTGCGCCTGCTTCTGCAGGATTGTTATCATCTGCGCGCGAATTTTGTCACCGGGCAGGTGACTCCGGCCCTGCGGGCTCCCGATCCGCCCGCGGCCTTTCTTGCCATAGGCGATGAGGCCCTGCGCCTGCGCAAACATCCCGAATATCCCCACCGGCTGGATCTGGCCGAAGCCTGGCGGGAGTGGACGGGGCTGCCTTTTATTTTCGGTCTTTGGGTGGTGAGTCGCCGGACGGCGGACAGAGGACTTTTCCGCGATGATCCGGGGGAATTGCTGCGGCGAGGCAGGGACTGGGGCCTTGCCCACATGGATGTGATTCTGGACCTCACGGCTCACGGCTGCCCTCTCTCCCGCAAAGAACTGCGCGTCTACTACCGCGACGGTCTGGTGTACAGCCTCGGTGAGGAGGAAATGCGGGGCCTGCGCCTGTTTTACGACAGGCTCGCCCAGGCCGGCATGATATCCCTGGCTCCGGAACTGCGTTTTTTTTGACAGCGGGTTTATAAAGTCCGCGCGATTTCCTTCAGCCGGTCGCGGCTTCCAGGGAACGGGCTTCCTCGTCGCGGTACAGGGCGCGCAGGGAGCGGGCCAGAGTTTGCCGCGCCTCCGGGCGGTCATGGATGCCCAGGCTTCTGCGGGCGAGCATTTCCGCCAGCTCGGGGGATTCACCGGCGTTGAGATAGAGTTTTGCCAAAGCAAGCATGGCCGCGGCATCGTCAGGGTTGCGCGTCAGGGTGTCCTGCAGCAGTTCCCGCGCCTCGCCGTGTCTGCGCCCCCGGGCCATGATCCCCGCCAGAAGCCGTCTGGCCGGCCCCGCCTGCCGCCGGGCGTCTTCCAGCGCAATGGCGCGCTCATAAAAGGCCTTGGCCAGACGTGTTCTGCCGCCCGCTTCATACAGTTGCCCCAGGCGGATATGGGCAAAAAGGTGATCCGGAGCGCGGGCGAGGCAACGGCGGTAATAGTGGGCGGCGGCGCGGCGCTTGCCGAGTATCTGGTTGACCGCGCCGAGGTTGTAGCAGATTTGTCCTTCCAGAGGGCCGTCATGTTTCAGGGCGGCCAGAAAAAAACGGTTCGCGTCTTCCCTGCGCCCTAGGGCGGCCATGCAGACGCCCAGGGAATTCAAGGCCATGACATTATTTTTGTCCGCCAGAAGGGCCAGTTTGTATTCTTCCACGGCGCTGAAGAGATCGCCCAGGCTGTAGAGCCTGTCGGCACTGATGTTCAGGGCCAGGGAATTGCATATCCCGGCCTTGGGTTCCGGCAAAAGCAGGGCGTATTCCAGAGCTTTCAGAGCGCATTCATGTATTTCGGCCCTGCGGAAGTGCAGAAACGGATAGCCCGCCAGCCCCGCCGCCGGTCCGCAATCCCTCAGGGCAGAGCACAACGATTCATAGAGGGGAAGCGCCACCTCCGGCGATGTGTCGGAATGAAAGGAAACAAGGCCGGTGTCGCCATATTTTCCGCAAATAAGGGGCCATGCCGCGCCGTTTGCCGGGTTTTTCCGCCGGGCAGGTTCAAGCAACAGATGGGCCGCTTCAGCGAAAACATGCGCTCCCGCTTTTTCAAAACGCACAATGGCGAGGGTGAAACGGGAGGATTTACCCATTTCGCGGGCGGATCGCTTCAAAAAATCCCCATAGTCGCAAATGCCGTCCACATCCCTGACATGGACGGCGGAATTTTCCTCGCGTGTCTGGTCAATGTCCGGTATTGTGCTCAGCAGGGAGAGAATGTCCCCCCGGGCCGGCGGATTGGCCGCATCGGCCACATGCAGGATTTCCGCCACGGAGTCCGACGGGCCTGTTTGCAGCAGCATGACCTCGGCCTTGCATGCGCCGCCTTTGCGGGAGTGGACGGTAAAGCGCATTCCCTCGGCCGCGCCGGCCCGCCGGCCCAGGCTCGCGAGCAGGCGCCCCCCGCCCAATATCTCCCGCACCATGCCGCCCTCGCGCAAAATACGGGCAAAGGCCAGGATATGCCGGGAGACGGCCAAGTCCAGATCCATGTCCGAAATCATGTCCCTGGCCGCGTCCGCCGCGAGAAAGGCGCGGGCGAGAAGACGGCGGGCCTGGTCATACATGGGTTTCACCATATCCGCGCCCCGCATGTCCTGCGGGTAGACGACATGCCCCGCACAAAGGACAGGGCGGACGGAGCGGAGGGACAGGGGGTCGGGCAGGCAGACCGCCCGCATGCGCTCAAGAGCGGCCCGGGCCGTATTTTCGCAGGCGGCGCGTTCCGCGCCGGGAAGCAGCACGGCGAATTCATAGCGGCCCACGCGGGCGGGCAGAGCGCCGGAAGGCAGGGTGCCTGCGCACGCCCTCGCAAGTTCCCGCAAAAAGTCATTCTCGAACACATAGTCGTCGATCCGGCGGGCAATATGCTCTCCGTTGGCGAGGCGAATGAGCACGAGACCGAAACACAGGCTGTGCAGAGGCGCGCCGTCGGCGGCGGCGTCTTCAAGAAAATCGCGCATCCGCGCGGCACGCCGCTCAATGTGCGCACAGAGCGTGTCTTCCGTCGCGAAAGACGTCAGCGCGTCCGCACGCGCGGCTTTGGCAAGGGCGAGGTTGGCAAGGCAAAGGGCTGCCATGCCGGGCAGAGCGGGCAAAAGGGGCCTGAGTTCACGCGGGCGCACGCCTCGCGCCATAAAAACGCCCAGCAGGCGCCCTTCCGCTGTCAGGGGCAACAGCAAACGACGCTCCCGGGGCAGAAGCTTTGGGGCTTGCGGCGCTGATTCCGTGGGAAAATAGAGGGCGTGCCCGGTAAAGGAAAAGAGCGTCGCCAGATTCCGGCAAAGCAGTTCCTCCATTTCCAGCAGATCGCGGGGAGCCGGTTGTGGAAGGGGGGCAAGGGCATCATGAATTTTTCCGTCAGCCATAACGATATCAACTACCTGAATTTGTGGGATCGCGCAATAACCGTTCAGGGTGATTTCACTTTGAAACCGCTCCGGCGGCGTGAGGGGCGCGGTCCCGGAAGAGGTCGCATGAACAATCCCAAGGGGCAATACGCTCTCATTCGGATGCTTGGCAAAACGCCGGGGCTGTACTATGCTGGCATAATGCACCGGCAAACTGCCCCTTCATGTGACAATCTGACAAAAATTACAAGGATTCCCCATGCCTGTTGCCGTTTTTCCCCTCGGAGCGCTGGAAACCAACAGTTACCTGATGTATGGCAAAAATGAGGCCGTTGCCGTGGACGTCGGCGGCGAGCCGGATGAAATGCTCGTCTGGCTTGCCGAACACAAGGTGCGGCTTGCGGCGATATGCGCGACCCATCTCCATTTTGACCATCTCTACGGCGTGGCGGCGCTGGTCAAAGCCACGGGCGCGCCCGTATACACCCCCCCGGGCGACGGCGTACTGGCCGAAACGGAAGCCGGCAAGGGCGGAATATGGGGATTCCCTCCGGTTCCTTCCTTTGATAGCAGGCCCATGCCTTTGGGCAAATGCTCCTTTGCGGGCATGGACTGCGAGGTTCTGGAAACGCCCGGCCACACGCCGGGTGGCGTCTCCCTGTATTTTCCGGCGCAACAGGTCGTTTTCACGGGGGATGCGCTTTTTTATCGTTCCATTGGCCGCACGGACTTTCCTCTCGGCGATCACGCGACCCTCCTGCGATCCATCCATGAAAAGCTTTTTGCCCTGCCGGAAGATACAAAAGTGTTTCCCGGTCATGGGCCTTTCACAAACATCGGCGACGAGATCAAAAACAATCCGTTTTGCGGCGCGTTCGCGCGGTGATTTTGCGCATGCGCAATATGCTCATACTCCAGTGCAGTCCCAGGGCCGGCGGCGTCAGCGACACTGTGGCGGAAATTTTCGCCGCGGGGGCCTTGCGGGGCGGAGCTCACATTCACACCGTGCCGTTGCGCCAATATGACATCATTCCCTGCGCGGGTTGCCGGGCCTGCGCGTGTCCGCCGCATGCCTGCGCGCTCGCTTCCGCCGGCAATGGGTCTGACGGGGCAGAGGAACTTTTTGCCATGCTGCACAACGCTTCGGCGATCTTTCTTGCCGCGCCCATCTATTTTTACGCCCTGCCCGCGCATTTCAAGGCTCTCATTGACAGAAGCCAGCGTTTTTGGGCAGCGCGGGAGCAAGGTTCCCTACCTGACGAGACAACTCGCAATACCCCTGTCGTCACAGCGCTGACAGCGGGCAGAAAGCGTGGCCGGAACCTGTTTAGGGGCGCCGTGCTGACCATTTCCTATTTTGTCCGCACATTCAACGCCACGCTGGAAAAACCTTTGCTGCTGCGCGGCCTGGATGAGCCGGGCGAACTCCTGCGGCGCAGGGCGCTTTGCAAGGCCATTGAAAACCTGGGCCGCAGCTGGGGCGCAGTGTCAGGACAAGCGGCATGTTCCTGAGCAGCCTGCGCCGGTTGCGGAGAAATCTCGGCCTTGCCCAGACACGCTGCACATACTGTCTTATCCCCTTTACTCCGGAATCCCGCGATAATGCGGCGACTCAGCTGTGTCCGGCCTGCGCCGCGCTTTTCACCCCCTGTGACGCTCCCCGCTGTCTCCGTTGCGCTCTGCCTTTGGACGCGGAAACGACTCTGTGCGGAGAATGCCTGCACAATCCGCCTCCGTGGGAGAGTATTGCCGCTTATGGCCAGTATCGGGGAGAACTCCGCAATGCGCTCCTGCGCCTTAAATTTGGCGGAGAGTTTGCCATGGCTTCACTGCTTGGCGCCTGCCTGTTCAAAATCGCAACCGGGCTGCCGCTGCCGGACGCTCTGGTGGCAGTGCCGCAGCATCCGATACATTTGCGCCGGCGGGGCTTCAATCAGGCCCACGAAATCGCCAGGGTCCTGCACAAGCATACGGGCATCCCCCTGAGAGCGGACCTGCTGCGCCGCACGGCGCCCCATATTCCCCAGACAGGCCTTTCCGCCGCGGAACGCCGCCGCAATACGCGGCAGATGTTTGAAGCGGCGTCGCAGGTCAGCGGGCTTGCCTTGTGGCTTGTGGATGATGTGATGACCACCGGTGTGACGCTGAGGGCGGCCGCCGGGGTTCTGCGCGACGGAGGAGCGCGGGAAACGCTGATCCTCATTGTGGCGAGGACGCCGCAGGATCCGCCCGCGAACATTGATAAGCGGATTTTTCCCCGTTTCTTCTGCTGACAGGCGGCGGGTTTTTTGTTAGCATATTCCAATCTTTTCGGGGATGTTATGCTGCAATCCTTTTTTGCCGTCATGCGGCGCCGCGCGCCCAAGCATTTCTGCCTGCTCGCTCTGTGCGCCACGCTGGGCGCGGCTTGCGCCGCGCAGGCCCAGGTGACCCTGCTTGTGCCGAATCGCGCGGGCGTGGACGCGCCGGCCATTGAACCGGCCAAAGCGGGAACGGCGCGGGATAAAACAGCGCCCGGCAGGGATGGCAAAGCGCAACCCGCTCCAGACGCAAAAAACGTCGAACAGAAGGCGGCCGGAGAAACGCCCGCCGCGCAAAAGGCGGAAGACGGACCCGCCGATATCGGCGAGGAGGTTGACCTCCTGATCACCATGATGCAGCCTTTTACCTTGAACTGCCTTATAATGGACATGCCGGAACTTTTCGCGGTGCTGCGCTATGACGATACCATGCCCGTCATCAACGGTGTTTTGCGGGGAGAGCGTTTGGATTTGCTGGGTGATCTGGAGGAAATCCGCTATCTTGACAAGAAGGCCTGGGCGGCCAATGTGGCCTTGGGCAAACCGGGTCTGTATCAGTTCAGCATTGATTCCCGTCCCTGGTGGGACGTTCGGCGCGACCGTTTCGTCCAGCATTACGTCAAGACAATGCTGCCCGTTTACGGTGTGGAGCGCGGCTGGGATACACCGGCAGGCCAGCGTTTTGAGATACAGCCCCTTGTCCGGCCTTTCGGACTGACGGCACCCGCGCTCTTTTCCGGCCGCGTGCTGCTGAACGGAGAGCCGCTACGCGGAGCGGCCGTGCGTCTTGCCCGCGTCAACACGGATAAAAGAGTCGCGCCCACCCGCTGGCACGAGGAATTGGCCTCCATATCCGATGCGGCCGGGCAGTTCGCCTTTGTGGTCAACCAGCCCGGCTGGTGGTGCTGCATGGCGTTGACGCAGGGAGACCCTCTCAAAGGGCCGGACGGCGCGCCGCGCCCTTTGGAATTGGGAGCGCTTTTTTGGTTTTATGTGGATGCTCCGACAGGAAACGGCAAACGCTGACGGCTGTTTTGCGGATGCCTGCTATTTCCCCCAGATAACGGCCAGAGGGCCGGCCGTCGCCAGTTTTTCAAAAGGCATTTCCACCGCCTGCGCGCCGGCTGCCCAAGGTGCCACCTGATAAGGCTGAAACTGAATGACAATGCCTTCCGCCGTAAGGGTAAGGCTGGAAAAATTTTGCGCGTCAGGGATCGTTCCGTCCTTGAGCATCTGCAGCGTCCACGCTCTGGAAAACGGGAGACGACGGGAGAGAACCTGAAATGACCAGGCCGACATGAGCCTGAGGGCTTCGTCGGGGTCATTGAACAGGTCGACCAGTTCCAGACGCTGTCCGGTCAGGAGACTGTAATTCAAGGTAATGATATCCAGATTGCCGTGGGCTCCGCCGGTATATGTCCACAACTCGAAAGTCAGGCTGACGGCCGCAGGCGACGGCCGTGTAACCGTGTAGGAGCCGTGCAGGGCAACGCTCTGCGGTTCTTCCTTTGTCTGGTCTTCATCGCCGCCCGGCAGGGCGGCGGCCAGGTTTTCCTCAAAAGCGCCGACAATGCCCATGACCCAGCGCTGGATGTCGGCGTCGATGCCCGCACAGTCCAGGGCGGGATAATTGAGGCTGACGTCAATGGCCAGCCTGCCGTGCTGTTTTGTCCGGCGGACGGCGTGATCAGTAACGCGGAGGTTGCCGGACGTTTTGCCCAGGGAATCGCCGGAGGCGATCTGGCCCGACAAACCCAGCAGGGGTACGGCCGCGGGCTGGCTCCACATCAGGAGTTCGGCCAGAGCGGCCACAAGAGCGCAGGACAAAAGCCCCTTTCCGAATTTACGGATTTCCGAGGCGACAAAACGGCTGATTCGCGGCATACACGCTCCAACAACAAGAATCTTCCAAATTTTTGCCAATGCCCGCAGCAGGGCTCTCCGCGATTGTCCCGCGCATTCCGGTTCCAGGCGGCACAGGCCGCGAGAGTTGAAATCAAACCCTGAAACCGGAACGCAGTTTCCAGACCGGTCGCCTGTTTTTGAGCAGCAAAAACGCCGCCAGACCCAAATAAATCCAGGCATAAAAGGCATGCAGACGCAAGGGGTCGTGCGGCAGGCCCAACAGGATTTCAACCTGTCTGTCATAGAGAGGGGAGAGAAGCTGAGCCGCAAAGAGCAGAAGCAGCCAAAAGGCGTCGCGCACGCCGAGACGCATGTCCGCAAGCAGCATCACGGCAAAAATGGATTGACCGGCCGTGAGCAGTATTTCCTGAAGCTGATGGCTGTCCAGGTTCATGGAGGCCAGACCGCCCGAGGAGACGGCATACATGCCCGGAATCATCCCCACAAGCAGGGTCCACTGGTTGAACTCGGAAGAAAGCAGACTGCCCAGGGCAAGACCGGCGTTGCCGCGAAAAGCGAACATCATGGAAATGATGAATTCCGGAGCTTCCGATGCGATGGGCGCAAGCCATTGCACCAGCAAGAACTCGTTCATGCCGAGTACCTTGCCGCTGGCCACCAGATTTTCGCTGAACGGCTCGGCATTGCACAAAATCACCAGGGCCGCGAGACAGAAGAAGCCCCCGGTTGATGAAAGACGCCGTTTTTTGGGCAGCCGCGCCAGCGCGGCCGCCGGGCCTTCGGGGGTTTCCTCTTCCACGGGACGGCGGCAGATGATGCATATATACCAGATGTAAACGCCCAGAAAGATCGCCCCGTCAAAGAGGGTAAGGGAACCCTTGAGCGGTATCAGAAGTGCATAGAGGGTAGCCATGCCCAGAAAAAGCACATCCGTGCGTTTGTTGTCCCCCAGGGTTACGGCGGAGCGGAACCGCCCGGCGAAAACGAGGACGACGGCCGACCAGCCAAGGCCTATCAAAAGCCGGTTTGAGCCGGTCATGTTGGCAAGGGCGTAATGGGCGTGCGCGCTTTCCGGATTCTGCCCCGCCATCCAGGTAAAATACATGTCCACGGCGTATTCCGGCAACACGGCGATAAAGGCCACCACGGCCACGGCAACGGCCTGGGGTATGTCCATCTGCGCCACCTCACAGGCCCAG
>JAISXC010000036.1 GCA_031270875.1 Desulfovibrio sp. | reverse complement strand
TGACCACAGCGGCATAGTGAACCCATGCCTCACGCGCGTCCTTGGGGATGGTGCCGAAGACGGGCCTTGCGGGGTCAACGCACCGGGCCAGGGCAAGGGTGGCGTCGGCGTCCCCTTTCCGCGAGGCAAAATACAAAAGCCGGTAGACGGAATCCTGTGTTTCCGGCCCGGCTCCGTCCGGCGTCCGGGACAGGGCGTGGTAGAGCGCCATGGCGCCTTGGGCCGAGGCCTGTTCATCGCGCAGAAACTGCCGTACCTGTTCCCGAACTCCCGGCGCCGGTTTTGTTTCCGCAGCGTGCGGTTGATGCGTCCCATCCCGCGCCTGTGTTTCGGGCAGGGTCGGCTCCGCTTTCAGTGCATCTTTTGGGACTTGTTCCGGAGCGTCCTCCGGCGTTTTTGCGGCTTCAGCGGCCTGTTGGACGGAATCTCGGCCGGATGGCGGCGTTTTCGCCTTTTGCCGCGCATGCCACCAAAGGCCGCCTCCCAGCAGCAGAAGCAGCGCGAGGGTGACTGCGAGCACTGCGGGAAACCTGTTTGAAGGCGCAAGCGGGGGAGACATGACAACCGGTTCTTCCCGGGCCTCCACAGGCTGCTGCTCCGGCCCGTCCGGCGTTCGCGGCTGTTCCTCCTCCGCCGGAGGCGCGCTTGGGGCGACGCCCTGGACAAGACCCTGCCCTTCCCTGAAGCTCCTGTTGACAGTGACAATGGAAAAGGCCGCCTTTTGCGCCGACAGTCCATCGGCGAAAAGCGCGAGCCGGTAGTTTTCATTCTCGTCCAGGGAATCCACAACGGCAGGACCGATGTACAGCACGGCCGCGTTGTTTTCCTGCGCACGATCGTCCGGGATGTGTTTTTCCTCGGCGCTCTGCCAGCCGGATTTTCCCAGAAAGGTCAGGTCGGATGCTCGGCAGAGGCTGAAACTGAACTTCGCCGACGGCTCAATGACGTCTGTGCAGACAAAACAGGCGTATCCTCGCCCGCGCTGTGTGTCATTCGCAAATTGCACTTTCATAGGGACGATTCCACATTCGGTTTTGAAGTCGTCTCATCTTGAGACAGAGACTGGGAGCCCATAAATTTTATGTAACATACGTAACGTGGTTTTGAAAAAAAAGCGAGAGTATCAACTTGGTGCTGTTTATGGCCTTGATGATGGATTTCGACATCGGGTCAACGCATTCAAAAGGGCAAAGCCGGACCTGCAGGCGGAGGATGCAAATCAGGACGAAAGAGGCATGTCTTGGGAGCCGAATTTTTTGAGAATACCCCCGAGGCGCGCATTTTGCTCGCGGTCAAAGGCCTGTTCGCCGTCAAAATTGACGTTGTCCATCATCAGGGCATAGTAGGCGCGCATCCAGTCGATGCACCATATTTTTTCAAAGGGGGGTTGCAGTTCCGGCAGGATCGGGTAGCCGTCAAAAGGTGCGGGCGGTTCAAAAAGAATGTGCCGCCTGCCGCGCATGACCATGGCGCGTTCCTCGGGGCTTCGCATTCTGGGGCTGAAACCAAGCCAGTTCATGTAGCTGTTCAGCAGGGCGCTTGCCCGGCTCACCTGTTGCCAGACTATGTGTTCCCTGGCGGTATTGGCGTAAGCGGCGGCTTCCTGCAGCGCTTTTTCCATTTCTTCGGCGATGCGCAGCCGCGTGAGCCCCACCGTCAGTTCGCTGACAAATTTTGCAAGACTTTGTGAGGAGATGCCGTATTCCTGCAGTATGCGCGGGTCATCGGAGAAATTCCGCAATTTGTCGCACCAGGAGCTGATGATCAGATCGGTGAAATACCGCGCCTCACTCAGGCGTTTTTTGGAGGAATGCGGCGCGTTGCCGCTGTGATCGGGAGGGGCGGGAAGATCCTCGCCGAAAAGCTCGGCAAGTACATCGGCGGCGTCCACGCTGTTGCCGATGTTGACCTGGATTTCGTCGGGCTCCCCGCCGTCCTCCGCCATGAGAAAACGGCGGCGGGCCTCAAAGTAGAGGTCGTACAGGTCCTGATCCCGCACGACAAGGGCGCTGAAAAACTGCCCTGCGCGTTGCTCCTGCAGCAGCCGCGCGAAGTGGGAAAATATCTCCTGGCTGAACAGCTCTTTCCGGCGCCGCTCTTCTTCCTTATCGTCCGTTCTGTAGAAAGTGGCCAGACGCCGGAAGAGTTTCTGGCAGCGGTCTTTCAACGCCGTCAGAATCTGTTCCTGTTTGATGGCGGGGTTGCAGAGAGGGCGCAGGGATTCGCGGATATGGGAAATGCCGCCGTCATTCAGGCGCATGGCGGCTTCCCAGGATTTTTGCGGTTCCTTGAAATGCCGCGCCACCAGGGCGCTGTTCAGAAAGGCGCCCTTCAGGGATTCCACCAGCTTTTGCGCGTCCCTGCGCACGCCGGTTTCCTGATTGTCGCCATCATATTCCAGCGCCGTCTTGAATTTGAAATTTGGATTACGCAGCAAGAACAGGTTGTTGAAGGCGCGCGTTCCGTCCCATACTGTGGGCCAGTCGTGCTGCTTGCCGAAAAAATCCAGCAGGGAGGCGTGCAGGCGGTTGTCCCAGCGCGATTCAACCGAAGGGGCACCCGCCTTGTCCTCAAATTCCATGTCAAATTTTGTGAGCACAAAATACAGGGCCACAGGTTTGTCCCTGCGGGACTCGGGCAATTCTCCGTGGGCCGCGAGAACCCAGTCGTTGATGACGCCCGGCAAATCCTGCACTTCCTGATTGCTCGGACCGATGCACAGCAGCATGCTGGTCAGTTCCTTTTCCGCGCAATAACGTTGAAAAAGATAGGCCACCTTGCCGCGCAGAAAAAGCTCCTTCGGCATGCCGGGCTTTTGCAGCTCGCGGCGCACATCCGTCAATTTGTAGCGGGAGCGGTAGCCCGGAAAGTCAAGAAGATCAGTCTGGTCAAAATAATCGTCCGGCTTCTCGTCCATGACGACGGTCAGTTCCGCCGTGAGAGCGGCCACAACGGAGCGGGGCAGCGGGACAGCCGCGCCTGAGCCGGTGGAGACCCGGAGTTGCGGGCCGTCGATTTTGTCAAGTCCTTCCAGCATGGCAACGTCAATGATGCTGTCCTCGCGGGGGATGAGCGCCTCAATGGGGCAGAAGGCGTTGCCGGCAAAGGAAAGTTTTTCCAGCGCGCCTACGAGGTTGCGGCACAGTTCCGTAAACTGGGGGATGCCGTCCCAGATGAGGCTGTACAGACTCACGCGGCCGTTGAGGTTGAGTTTTTGCCCCAGTTCCAGGGCGCGCTGCCAGTAGACGCGTTCCAGTTCCTGCACGCGGGGTTTGGCCTGAAAATCCTTGAGAAGATATTCCCGCAAGTCTTCCAGGGCGTCCAGATCAATATGCGGCGCGCCCGCGCCCTGTCCGTCCCGCAGGGAGTCAAGCGCCGCGGTGATGGCGGCGGCGTCGGGGACATCCTTGTGTTCGCAGTCCGCATAATAGGTGTTGGCGATGATTTTGACGATGTCGGTTTCGCCCAGCAGGCGTATTTGGACCGGAAAGCCTTCCGGCAGGGCTCCGGGCCGCGTCATGGTAAAGCGGGTCACAAGGCCGGTGGATTCTTTGCCGCCCTCGGGATTGATCTCGCTGATGAAGGCATATTTCGTTCCGCCGAACAGAGCCATGAGATTGCCGGTTTCGCTGCGGGCGAGGGCGGAAATGAGATAGGATTTTCCCGCCTGGCTGGGGCCGAAGACGCCGGCGCACATTTTGCGCCCGGCGGCGCGCGAGCACTGGAGGAAAGACCTGCGCGCCCGCCGTAATTCCAGTTGCAGGCCGCTCAATTCGCCCCTGACAAGATTCGCGTTTTCCGATGTCCACGTCGCGGCTTCGGTTGCCGCGCGGGCAAGATCAAGACAATATTCGCCGAGGGCTCGCGCTGCCATTGATAGCTCCGTGATGTCCGTCGCGGTCCCTCACCGGAGCGGAAACCGCCGAACGGTTTTTGCCCGGGAGGCCGGCATGGTGAAAGTTCATATCACAATTCCCGTGTCCAGCCATACCCCTTCGTCCAAGGGCAGGGTCTGGAGACGCATCTGCAGTTCTTTTGTTTTTACGGGCGCGCCGTATTGATCGGTGATGTCTTCAATGGCGAATTCGCCTTCATCCCGTTCGCTGCCTTCGGCCACAAGGCCGAGTTCGTCTTCCGCCAGTTCCCTGACCGTCAGGGTGAGTTTTACGGAATAGGGCGTTCTGCCGGATGCGGCGCGTCTGGAGTCTTCATCAGCAAAATCAAGTACATAGAAGCGTGATGTCGTCCAGCGCTCCACGTCCAGCAGTCTGAAGCCGACCGTAATGGTATTGGAAAAGGAGATTTCCCTCGTGTAGGTTTTCTCCTCCCTGGCGGCCACATCCACCTCAAACCAGACCTTCGGTTTCTTGATCTGGCCGTTGATGTCCATTTCCCCGATAAAGCGGGCTGCGGAGGAAGGCACTATGCCCGAAGGATCAAAGGAAAAACCCTCCAGATGACCTTCGGCCAGCGAGCACAGGATGCCGCCCACCACAACCGTCGTTTTGGGATCGCTTATGGTTCCGGACACGTCCGCGAAAGGATACCAGGATCCCACCCGGTAGCGGCTCATTGGCAGTATGCGGTCTGGAGGCAGAGGCAGTTTGGCCAGCACCGCCGAGAGAATGCCGTGCCAGCGGCTTGGCCTGCCCGTGAGCAAAAGCATGTCGCAGTCGTAGCGCTGTATGACCTCGCAGAGATTGGCCAGGGGAGCGCCCATGATTTCGCGCATTATCGCGTCAAGGTTTCTGGGTATGAGGCGAACGGGCGCGGCCATGACGGAAAAGTCCGCATTGCCGCTTGCCCGGCGGACAGCGTCGTCAAGATAGGCAAGGGTTGCGGCGCTGGGTGGCGGGCAGCGGCGGAAAGGCAATTCGCCTGTTCCGTCTCCGTTTTCGGAGCCCGCAAAGAAATCCTGAAGAACAAAGACGGCGCCGGCCTCTCCCGTGACCGCGTCCAGGGTTTCGTAAGTCCTGAGCAGGCATAGCGCGGCGGGCATGAGTATCTGCCGGACGCATTGCGTCCGGCGGTTGCGGCTTTCCTGTGAGCTGTCAATAACATCGCGTCCGAAAAGGGAGGCGAGCAGCTTTTCGGCATGAGAAACGCCGGCCTTGGCGGCGGCGGCGCTGACGGCCGGCAGCAGCACGGAGCGAATGACCTCGCGCACAATGTCGTCGCCGGCGATGGTGAAGCCGTCTCGCATCTCCAGATGGGGCCGCAGGCGCGAGGAGGAGCCGACGTCGCTCGCCAGTTCAAAGGTCGTGACGGAAAGATCCGTCGTTCCGCCGCCTATGTCTATCGTCGCGATGCGGATGCAGGGCCTTCCGCCATACCCGGCGCGGGGCGCGCCCATGTTCCGGGCATAGGTATGCGCGTCTCCCTGGTATTTTTTGGTGATTTCATTGTAGACAAACACAAGCTGGGTGCAGGTGGCTTCGTCCCAGTTGCAGCGCACGCGCGGGCTTGAGCGGTAATCGCCGCCCGGGGCGCGTTTTTTGTGTTCTTGAACGTAATAGTCCCGCCAACCCAGAACTTCCCACAATACGCGCACCGCCCAGTTGACCCATCGCCGGTAAACGCGCTGCTCGGCAATGGGCATGGCGGCGGGCACGGTAAAGATGACCTGCCGCAGCCGCCGCGGCACGTTGGGCAGTTCGCGGCGCGCCCGCTGCCCTGGCGAATTGATGGTGACGAGGGCCTGCTGGAGAACTTCCACCAGCAGAAACATCATCAGCGAGGAACGGGTGAATTTGGAATCAAAGGCGATGTCCGGATCCTGATATCTCAGGAGGGGATTGTTTCTGAACAGTCTGTCGTCCATGCAGCACAGCGGCGTGCCGCTCTGGTTGAGTATGCGGGGCAGTGGGCCTCGCGTGACGCGAGGCTCCTGCCCGCCCCGCATATTATAACGCCAGCCGGTGGCCCAGTCGCGCTCGTCCCAGAGATAGCGTTTCGGGCTGGACATGCCGGTGACGCCGTCGGCGCACAGGGCCTGCGTGGAAAGTCGGGCCGCTTCCGGGCCGATGCGCACCGGGGAGGGCCAGACAAAGGCGGGCGTTCTGCGCCCTGACTGGCGGCTCAGGTTGTCGTCGCCAAAATTCGCTTCCGCGAACTCCAGCCGCGTTTCAAAGGGGTCCGTGTACACATGTTCGGGACAGTCCAGATCGCGAAGCTGCAACAGATAGCTGTCATTGAGGTTCGTGCTGCGCTGGGCGCGGGTTTCCACAAGGATTCCGGTGGTACGCGAATTGCCGATGTCCAGCACAAGATCGACGTCTATTGGCGTTTGCGAGGGGCGCACCACCTGTACGGCGGTGCGGTTGATCGCCTTGTCCAGAACGTCCAGCATGGTGAGATAGCCCGCCAGGTATTCCAGTTCCCTTTCCGTGTCGTTGCGGTTCCTGTGACGCGCCTGAAATTCCTTCCAGACGTTTTTCAGCCAGTCGTCAACCCAGGCCTGGTTCAAAAACCAGGCGTTGTCACGGATTTTCAAAGCCAGGGCGTAGTTGGCGTGGGCGTCGACATCCGCGGGGGAAACGGCGAAATACGCGTCCGCGTCCGCGGGTGGCTCTTCCACGGACATATCAAAGGCCAGCACAATACGGAGCGTCTCGCGGCTCTCCTGATCCCGGACCATGCGTACACGCGCCCAGTTTGACGGTCCGCGTTCAAAGTGGCAGCCGCCGTCATCCCATTTTTGATCGCGCACGCGCAGAAAGGGCACGGGCAGCCATCTGCCGAGCCAAGGCTCCAGACAGCGCTTCGCGTATATTTCAAAGATCCCCTGGCGTACCGGCTCCCCCGTGATTTCATCCAGCATGAGGCCGTCGTCGTTTTCCCTCAGGCCGCGCAGAACGAATTTGCCCGCTTGCTCTCCCGCGCCAGGCTTTTCCTGAAAATAACGGATATCCTTGGCCACGGCTTCCACGGAAAAGACAAAATCCAGAAACTGGGGCGTGGCTTCGGGAATCAGGCTGACCATCTGCGGATATTTGGGGATGGAATGCATTGCGTCTCCATTGTCCTTGCCCCGCCCGTTCGGCGGCGCAAAAGAGGTTATTCCCTCACAAACTGGATTTTGTACGACTGCCGCGCATTTTTTATGTCGCGGAACACCCAGGTGCAGGGCGTCTGCTGTCCTTCGCCACGGCAGGTCATCTCTGAGGCCCCCCAAGTGTCTCCCGACGTGCAGAACATTTTGGACGAGTTCATGCGCAGTGTCCCGCCGCTGTTGACGAGAGCCTTTGTGCTCCCGACGCATTCCCCGGCATAGCCGGGATCATAAATATAGCGCTTTCCGACGCCGTTTTTATCAAAGCAGAAACGTTCTTTGACAATGCGCTTGGTGCCGTATTCCGGTCTGGTGCCAACCCAGCAGCCTTCCAGAAAATCCAGTTTGCCGTTTTTGGCGGCGTCTTCGGGAATTTTGAGGGCTTCGCCCTTTCGGGGAGAGGATTTTTCCTTCTGTGCCTGGTCTTTTTGGGGCGTCACAGTCGGTTCAGGCGGGATCTTGGGCTGTTTTCCGGTTTTCGGCGTCACCTTTCGGGGAGTCAGAGGCAAAAAATCTCCCGGCGTCAAAACCGTTTTTTCCGGCAATTTTTCCGGGTCCGGGGGGGAAGCGACATCGGGTGTTTTTTTTTCAGGCAATCGCGCGGGAGTGTTTTTGTCCGGGATTTCAACGACGGCATCCTTGGGTTGCGCATCCGGAAGCACGACAATGGCGGGAGGAACGGGGACTGAAGGAGTTACCGGGACTGTCGGAAGCGCCGGCGCCGGAACGGAAGGCGTTTTCAGATCCGGCGGGAACGGCGCCACAATGACGGCGCCGCCGCCCTGCCTGTCGGGGACGGCGATGACCGTATCCGGCGGCGCGGGGGCGCGTTCCGGCCTTTGAATGTCCGGCGCGGGCGCATATTGCTTTTCATCCATTTGTTCGGCGGCGAATGATGCGGAAAGGCCCGACAGACACAGCAGAGCCGTCCACAGAAGAATATTTTTTTTCATGGCGTTACACCTGCGTTCACAGCCTTGTAAAATGGACACGGGCGATTGACGGCGGCTCCGGCGGAAGTCGTGAGAAGGCGTTTCATTCTTCATGGCGGCGGGAGGTCGGGTTACGGAATCCGCCTGAAGTAGACATTGCCGCCCCAACTTGCGCCGTCCGTCGACCTGCCGAGGCAGGAGGTCTGCCCGCCGGCCGTCTGCCGGCATTCAATGACCTCCGCCTTGTAGGACTTGTTTTCGCCGGGGCACACCTGGTTTTCCACTTCAATCCGCAAAACGCCCGGATTGGTGAAGTGCGCTCTGGCCTTGCCGGCGCAATCCTGTTTGCCAGCCTGACGGACAGTCACCGCGCCGTTTCCGGAGGCGTCAAAGGAATAGATCACGGTAATGGGCTGACCGTCCAGGCGGCTGACAAGTCCGGCGTCGTTCATCCATTGTCCTTGAAGGAAAGCGTAGTCATCCATTTTTTCGGGAATGACAAGATCCTGGCGGGGAGCGGCTTTCGGCGGAGCATCCTGTCGCTGTTCGGGAAGGCAGAGGGCGGCCTGCGTCGAAAGTTCTTCTCTGAGTCTGTCAATGTCCGCCTGCAGCTTGTTTTCTTCAGATTTCAGGGCCTGGAGTTCGGCCTGGGCATCGCGCGTGGACGCCCACGGCAGGGGCGGCAGCCGGAAATCCAGGCCGGGGAGAACAAGGAGCGGCCGCCATGGGCCAAAGGGGACAAAAAGGATCAGCAGAAGCAGGAGTAGCAAGGGCAAAAGCCACAGCCAGCCGGGCGGTTTCCTGCGGACATCCGGCCGCTCCTGCGGGGGCTGTTGAACGGAAGAGGGGGGGGCGGACGGGACCGGGGCGAAACGTTCCCCGAAGCGGGCCAGATCTTCAGGCTGCGCGCCTTCGGTGGAGGAGGAAAAACCCCAGCATGTCATTACCGGCCGCCCGTCCACAGCGTAGATGCAGGCCGGATCGGGGTAACGCAGGGCCAGTTCCAGCGTCATGGCGCGCAAAACATCAGTCTGGGATGCGCCTCTCTTCAGATCTTCGGCCAGACGTTTGATGGCCTTGGCCATCCGGTCAGCCTGAGCCGCCACCCTGCGGGCTTCATCCTCAGGCAGCTCCGTTACCGGCCTGGCGGATCCCTGCAACGGCGAATACCAGTCAATAACCTCACCCTGCTGCAGGCCGCCGGGCTCCGCGAACAGCAGGGCGTACTCGTCGCCGAGGCGCGAGCGCACCAGCTCTTTGATCTGGTAATAGTGCTCCACAACACGCGTCCCCTGGCAGGCGAGGGACTGGATTTGGCTTTTTGGCGTTGAAGTCAGGCGCCGGGCGCTCATGTGAATACCCCGTTTATTCCGCCATGCTTGCGTCAATGCCGTTCTCCTTCAAAAAACGGAGAATGTCTGAGGCATGCAGCGCGAGGGATGTCTGGCGGTAGCTGTCTTCATCCAGCGAGATCATGGTGTTGATGCCCAGAACATCGCCTTTTTCATCCGCCAGCGGGCCGCCGCTGCTGCCGGGAGAGAGGGGAGCCGTATGGACGATGAGTCGCGGATTGCGGTCAAGCACCGCGCTGATGACGCCGTCGGCATAGGACAGTTCCGGGACGGCCTCCGCGCGGCCTGATATCAGGGCCTGATATTTGGGATCGTTTTTTGAAATGGCATGAGGATACCCCCAGACGCTTACTTTCTGCGTGCGGCGAGCCTCAGCGGAGAAGGCGAGGGGACGCATGGCGGCGCTGCCGGGAAGATTCACGCGCAACAGGGCATAATCCCGCTGTTTTTCCGGGCTCGCGGCGACAAGGGTCGCCGGGAAAAGCCCGCCCAGTTTTTTGTTGATGACAAAAATCGCATCCGGAGCGCGTGCTACAACATGTCTGTTGGTCAATACGAGACCGGGGGCGATGAAAAAGCCTGATCCCATGGTCAGCGAGGAACCGGATTGCCCCAGCACAAAAACCGTGGCGTCTTCCAGCCGCTCCAGCGTCGCCTCTGTGGACCCGGCGGCGGGGGCATCCCGCTTTGTCGCCGGAATCACGTCCGCGCCCGCCTTTTGCAGCCATTGTCTGATTTCGCAGGGGTTTTTGTTCCTCATGCTTTCCAGCAGGCCTTTTTCTTCCCGCAGCCGCTCCGCCTGCGCTGATTGCCGTTGCAGGGCCGCTTCGGCTTCCCCTTCTTGCCGCATGTTCACAACGTGCAGCCAATACAGGCAAAAGGCGATAACAAGAAGCAGCAAAAAACCCGCCATGGCGGGGCCTTTGGCCGCGCGTTTCGGGGAGCCGTTTCCTGTTGGGTTGTCCATGGCCTCTCCTGAAGAAGGGTGAAAGCGGTGTTTGCGGCCCGGAGAAAGCCCCTAGCCGTTCGCCATGTCGATATTGTCCAGAAGGTTTTGCTGTTGCTGGCTTGTGGCCGCGAATTGCCGCTTCAGTTCCGCAGTTTCGGAGGTTTTCTGTTTTTTGCCGACAACGCGGGACTGCATCTGGTTCAGCGCGGCAGGGCTTTGGGCGCTGCGTTGCTGCGGGGCCGTGGCGCTTATGGTACGCGATTCGCCGGCGAGTGCCGCTTCATACTGCGCGTCGCGCTCCTGATTGCGTTCAACGGCCGCGCCCAGCAGATGCTCTGCCTCGCCCATGCCGCTTTTGATTTCCTGATAGGATTTATCCAGCTCAACTCTGGAAATTCTGCCGTTTCTGTAGTCGTCGATCAGCAGTTTGAACTCCTTGTCGTAGCATTGCAGGCTGTGGCGGGCGGAAGCGTTGACCGCGTCAATGCCGGCGATGTCGCCGTCAAGATCGCGGAGATAGGCGGCCATGCGCGCGTTCTGATCTCTTATCTGCCGTTGTTTTGACTGGGAGTAGCCCATGACTCCGCCGGCAAGACCGCCCGCGACGCCGCCCGCCACAGCGCCTTCCACCTTGCCTGTGGCCAGGCCTCCTATGATTGCGCCGAGAAGCGCGCCCGCGGCGGCTCCGCCCGCCGTTGTCTTCGCGATGTTGTTTTCCTCTTCGCGGAGTTTCCGGATGGGGACATAGCACTGCGGGTAGCGTTCGACATTCGTCGTCTGTTTGCCGTATTTGCTGGCGCATCCGCTCAGGCCGGCCAAGGGGAAAATGCAGATCAAAAGGCACAGGAAAGTCTTTTTGAACATGGAATTTGCCTCCTCCCGGTACGACGGTCGCCATACCGGGCGGCCGTCGCTGTTCTGGTTTTACAGGATTCGGGACATCCCGGCCCAAACTGCGCCGGACAGCATAATCTTTGTATATGTCATATTCTTTCGCTCAAAAAATGTCACGCGCTAAATTAGCCGCCGGGGGCCGGTGAAAGGCGTTCGCGAAACCGGCGGGGAGACATTCGGACTTCACATATTGACAAGCCGGTTTTTGGTTTTACTATATCCTCAACCAACAAAAACAAGGAGGTACTGATATGACTTTTCGACCTGTAAACGCCTCCAGACAGAGTTTGAGAGGCAGTACCCTGGTTCCCTCGTCCCCGACGACGCATGAATTTTCCCGTTTTGACGGGCTGGATCGTCTTTTCAACGTGTTGCTTGACGGTCTTTCATTCCATGAACAGCGACAGGGCGGGGTAGAAAAAAAATTGTTTCAGCCACCGCTGGAAGTTTTGGCTGAAGAAGGCCAGTATGTGATTAATGTTGAAATTCCGGGGGTGGAGGAAAACAAGCTGAAGGTGGAAGTGAAGGAAAACAGCCTGCACATAAGCGGCGAAAAGGAAAGGGAGCTCAGGCAGGAGAATGACGGTGCCGCCAGAGAGGAAGCCTATTACAGTGAACGGAGGTTCGGGACTTTTGCGCGTATTTTGACCTTGCCTGATGATGCTGATACCGAAGCGGTATCAGCGTGCAGCAAAAACGGCGTCCTTACACTCACTCTGCTGCGAAAGAAGCCGGATCAGGGCAGAGTCATCGACGTAGTCAAACAGTAACCAACGAAAATCCGCAACGGCCAGGCCCGATTCGGGCTTGGCCGTTGCGCGAAAAACCTCATCATGCCGTCTGGGTGTCCTGCTCCAGCTTGTCTCGGTAGGCCTTGACGATCATTTCGTGGTGGCCGCGCATTTCCCTGATGGTCAACGCGCGGTCCGCGCTCCAGAAACCCTGGATCAGCGCTTCATGCTCATTGTAAATGGCCTGGGCTTTGCGCCCCCGGGAAAGGGTATAGATGGCGATGCGCATCACCTCGCCGGCTATGCGCTCCCACAGGGCGCAAAGCCTGCTGTTGCCCGTAAAACTGATGACTTGGGAATGAAAGGCCATGTCAGCCTTGATGAAGGCGATGCGGGTTCCGCTGTATTCGCGCATCAGATTGGTGAGCGGCACCAATTGTCCTGCCAGCAAACGCGGCTCCCTGGAGTCGAAAATGGCGTTGACGGCGTGGATTTCCAACATGTCCCGGACAGAGAAAATTTCCGCGGCGTCGTCCGGAGTGATGCCACGGACGCAGGCCCTCCTGCGTTCCGGCCAGACAACCCAGCCTTCCAGGGACAGACGGCGCAGAGCCTCGCGAACGGGAGTTCTGCTGGCGCCCAGATCTTCGCCCAGTGTTCGTTCGTCAAGCACGGTGTCAGGCGCGAGCCGGACTTCAATGATTCGGGACTTGATGTCTTCGTAGATTCTGTTGGAAAGATTCAAGGGCCTGCCGGAGCCCGCCCTTTCAGACAACGATTGAGCTGCCACGGGAGTCACACCTTCCGGAGAGTGAGTAACGCAGTTTGAAAGTATATACTCGTTGTCGTCAAAAGGCAAACAAAATCCGCAAACAAAATCTTCGGGTATACAAAAGCTCATGAAAAACTTCTTGACAGGAAAGAAAATACACATGTAATTTTGGCATACCAAAATATTTTCCCGGCCGTGCTCGTCCAGGTCCAGATGTGGCTGCGGAGATTCAGCAATCATTCCGCATAGTTGCCGCTCTCGAAAGGAGGGAACAGCGTTTGTTGCACGTAGGCATAGCTCAAATTGACATAGCGATTGGAAACCGGATTCAGAACCAGAACAGAATCAGGGACTGGATGGCCGAGCACTGTGCGGGTCTTGCCACCCAGGCGGCTGTCGTGCTGCCGGAGATCTGGGACGTGGGCTACGCCCTGGAAGAAAAGGACCGGCTTGCGGATGATGAAGGCCGCGAAGCCGAAGCTTTTCTGGGCGAGCTGGCCCGGCGGTACAACGTCTGGTTTGTGGGCGGTTCCGTCATGGCCAGGACGCCCTGGGGCGTGGTCAACCGGGCCCAGGTCGTCAACCCCGCGGGCAAGCTGGTGGCCTTTTACGACAAAGCCCATCTCGTGCCCATGATGAACGAACCGCAATATCTGCTGGGCGGTAAGAAGCGCTGCCTCTTTGAGCTGAACGGCGTCAGTTCCGGGGTCATCATCTGCTATGACCTGCGCTTTTGCGAATTCATCCGCCGTTACGCCCTGGACGGAGCCAAGGTATTGTTTGTTTCCGCCGAATGGCCTCTGGCCAGGGCCGAGCACTGGGTCACCCTGTTGCAGGCCAGGGCCATTGAAAACATGATGTACGTGGTGGCGTGCAACAGAACAGGCGCTTCCAAAGACACGGTTTTTGCCGGCAACTCCATGGTCATTGGCCCTTGGGGCGAGATCCTCTACCGCGGTTCCGAGGACAAGGAAGAAGGAGCGTTCGTGGCCTTTGACCCGTCCGCCGTGGAGGGCATCCGCAGCACCCTGAAGGTTTTCGAGATGCGCGTTCCGGAACTCTATTGAAGCCGGACGGCGGGGAAAGCCGAAAAGGATTGCGTCACATCCCGGCCGGCGAAAGAGGAGCTACCATATGACCCGAACTTCTGTTTTTATGACGGACAAGACCTGGTCCGATCTGGACATTGAAAAGGGCATTTTTTCCTCGTCCGGTCTGGACATTGACCTGATGGTGTCCAAAGGCGGGACGCCGGAGGAAATCTGCCGCGAGGGCAAGGACTGCGATGTCCTTATGGTGCTCTTCACTCCCATGGGCCGGCAACAACTGGATATATTCACCCGTTGCCGGGCGCTGGTCAGGATGGGCATCGGCACCAATTCCGTGGATCTGGATTTCGCCGGCAGAAAAAGCATCCAGGTGGCCAATGTTCCCGACTATTGCCAAGAAGAAGTGGCGGACCACACACTGGCCCTGTTTCTGGAGCTGACCCGCAAGGTGGGCATGCTGGACAGGGAGGTGCGCAAGGGCCGCTGGGAAATGTCCGTCGCCGACCCCGTGCCCCGGTTGCGGAATCTGACTTTCGCCCTTTGGGGCTGCGGCGGCATAGGCCGGCTGACGGGCCGTCGGGCTGCGGCCTTCGGCATGAAACTCACAGGGTACGACCCCTTCCTGCCGGCCGAGACTTTTGAAGCGCACGGCATTGCCCGTCATACGGATCTTGATTCCTTTCTTGCCGGGGCCGATGTCGTTTCCCTGCATGCGCCGCTGACTCCCGCGACGGAGAATATGGTCAATGAAAAGACCCTGGGGCGGATGAAGCCGTCGGCGTATCTCCTCAACAGTTCACGCGGAAAGCTGATCGACGAGGACGCTCTGTACGCCGCCCTGAAAAACGGCTCCATCGCCGGGGCCGGACTGGACGTGCTCCGCGAGGAGCCGCCCGGAGGCGTACACAGATTCTGCGAATTTGAAAACTGCGTCATCACTCCCCACGCCGCGTGGAATTCCATTGACGCCATTCCTGAGCTGCGGGTCAAGGCGGCGGAGGAAGCTGTCCGATTTCTGAAGACAGGCCGGGTTAAAAACCTGGTCAACAAGGACGCTCTTGCACATCATGAAACACAGGCAGTTCACTGAGGAGTCGAACGCCAAGGCGATATCGGCAACTCGCAGCCACCAACGATATAACCAAACAAGATGGAGTAGCTGATGAAAAGTATGACACGCACCATCCTTTGCCTTTTTGCTGCCGCAGCTGTCATCGTTTCCGGTTCCCCCGCCCGATGCGCGGACAAACCGATTACGTTGCGCATAGGCCATGTGGTCACCGAGGACGGAGGGGAACATCTCGGCTCCCTCAAGCTCGCAGAGCTGCTCAATAAAAAATCCAACGGCATGATCAAGTTGCAGATTTTCCCCAACGGGCAGGTCGGTCAGAACCGCGAGATGGTGGAATCCCTGCAGGGCGGCGCCCTGGACATGGCTCTGCCGGCCCTGCCCGGTCTTGGCGGTTTCACTCAATCAACCAGGATTTTTGATCTTTTCTACCTCTTCAACGACAGAAAGGAAGCTGAAAAGGTGCTGGACGGCCCTGTGGGGCGGGATGTGGCCAAAGCTGTGGAAAGCGCCGGCATCAAAATCATCTCCTGGTGGTCCCAGGGGTTCCGCGAGAGCACTTCCAACCGCCTGTTCAAAACCCCGGCCGAACTGAGAGGCCTGAAAATCCGGGTCATGGAAAACCCTCTGCACATTGAGGCCTGGAACACTCTGGGGGCCAGCGCCATTCCCATGGCTTTTTCCGAAGTGCTGACCAGTTTGCAGCAGGGCGTTCTGGACGCGCAGGAAAATCCCTACCAGAATATCGTCAACAGCGGTTTCGACACCGTGCAGAAGTACGTCATTGAAACCGGCCACCTCTACGGCCCGCTGCCCCTTGTCTATTCCAAAATCAACTGGGACAAGCTGACTCCTGAACAGCAAAAAATCATTCAGGAGGCCGCCGATGAAACCAAGATCTGGCAGCGGGAAAAGCAGGAAGAGATCAACAGCAACCTCAAGCAGGCCATCCTCAAAAAAGGCAAGACCAAGATAATCGAACTGAGCGCCGCCGAAAAGGAGGAATTCAGAAAAAAACTCGCTCCCCTGTACAAGAAGCACGCCCCCCAGATGAGCGGTTATGTGGAAAAGATTTACCAGCAGTTGGGACGACAGGTCGCTTTCTGAGTGAAGCGCGATTCTCCGCCGTGTTTACGCGGCCAAGGTAGACGCCATGACCGTCTTGCCCCGCCGGGATGCGGCCTTGCCGCATCCCGGTCAGGGAAAATTCAAAGGACCGCCGGATATGAAAAAGAACGGCATTCTCCATCACCTTGACCGCTGGGAGGAGTATCTGCTCTTTGTGGTCATGATATTCATGCTCATTGTGTTGAGCGCGCAGGTCTTCTGCCGCTATTTTCTGTCCTTCAGCTTTTCCTGGGCGGAACAGGGCGCGCGCATCGGCTTTGTCTGGCTGACCATGGTGGGCATAAGCCTGGCCGCCAAGCACGGCATGCACCTGAAAGTCGACCTCCTGACCCAGATTCTGCCCAAACCGTTTGCCAAGGGCGTGTCCGTTTTTTCCGAAATTTTCACCATGGCCTTCGGTGCATACATGGGCTCGCTGATCTTCAGAACGGTCATGCTCCAGATCAAGACGCACCAGACCTTTTCCGCCATCCCCTGGTTGCCCACCTATACGATGTACGCCGCCGGCGTTGTCGGCATGTTCGGCCTGACCCTGCGCACGCTGCAGCGCGTTTTTCTGACCAGGGCGGGATTGCCGGAACAAGGTCGGGACACTACAGACTGACACGGAGCCTTACATGGTTGCGACGCTGCTGATATGTCTTCTGGGCCTGCTTCTGCTGTGCGTGCCCGTGGCCGTCGCCATGGCCGCCACCTGCGCCCTGGTTTTTTCCGTCTTTTACGCCGGAACGCCCATGATCCAGTTGCTGGCCCAGGCCATGGTCACCACATCGGATTCCTTTCCCCTGATGGCCATTCCCTTTTTCATGCTTGTGGGCACGCTCATGTCCCGGGGCGGTCTGGCGGAAGAAATCATCAGCGTGGGCGAAGCCTTCACCGGCGGAATGGCGGGCGGCCTGGGCGCCGCCACCATTGTGGCCTGCATGATCTTCGCGGCCATTTCCGGGTCCGGACCGGCCGTTGTGGCGGCTCTGGGGGTCATCCTCATCCCGGCCATGGTCCGGCGGGGCTATGACGCCGGATACGCCGGTTCCCTTGTGGCCGCCGGGGCGACCATCGGACCCGTCATTCCGCCCAGCATCCCGATGATCATCTACAGCGTCATCGCTGGCACCTCGGTGGTCAGCATGTTCGCGGCCGGCGTGTTTCCCGGCGTCCTTATGGGCGTCTGTCTGCTGCTGGTCAACTATGTCGTCAGCAAAAAACGGGGGTATAAAGGCCGCCCGCGCGGCGAGAGAGCCAAATCCCCTCTGCGGGAATGCTGGACCGCCAAATGGGCGCTTTTTCTGCCGGTTCTTATTCTGGGCGGCATTTACGGCGGGGTGTTCACTCCCACGGAAGCCGCTGTGGTGGGCAGCGTCTACGCGTTGCTGGTCGGCGTGCTCGTGTACAGGCAGATCACCTTGCGCAAGCTGTTTGACGCCTGCGTGGAGGCCGGTGTTCTGTCCTGCCTGTCGATGTTCATTCTGGGCGGGGCGACTACCTTCGGCCGTCTGCTGACCATGCAGCAGATCCCGCAGAAGCTGGCGGAGTCCATGGTTCAGTTCACAAGCGACCCTTTGCTGATGATGGCTCTGATCATGGGCTTTCTGCTGATAACGGGCATGTTCATCGACACCACTTCCAACGTGGTGCTCTTTACCCCGCTCTTCCTGCCGATCATGAAGTCGCTGGGCTACAGTCCTGTGCTCTTCGGGGTTGTCATGACCATGAACCTGTGTCTGGGCATGATCACGCCGCCCGTGGGGGTGAACCTCTACGTGGCCCAGGGCATATCCAAAACGCCGTTCGAGCGCATGGTCAAGGAGGCCATCCCCCTGGTGCTGGCCTTGGCCCTGGCCATCGCGATCACAATCGTATTCCCGCGAATCGCCCTGTGGTTCCCGGATGTTCTTGGCTTGCCATACTGACATTGAGCCGGGACTGGAAAAAACGTTGTGCCCTGAGCAGATAAGCAACTTTTTCCGAAACGCCCCACGCCGGGTGGTCCTCCGGATTCGGAAGCAGTCTCTCCGGGATGAGAAGGAGTAAGCCGTGCTTGATTCCACATTGCGGCAGAGCCTTGAGGCCTGCCATGACGACATGATCCGCTTCGCGCGAAAACTGATAACCCTGCCCAGCGTTACCGGTGATGAAGCCCTGGTCGCCCGGGCCATTGCCGACGAGATGCGGCGGCTGGGGTACGACGGGGTAACGGTGGACAGCGTCGGCAACGTGCTGGGCGTGATCAGGGGCGGCGGCGGCGGAGAACACATTCTGTACAACTGCCATATGGACCAGGTGGATCCCGGCAATCTGGAAGCCTGGGAATACCCGCCCTTTGAAGCGGCGACGGCCGACGGCTGCATCCACGGCCGGGGAGCCAGCGACACCAAGGGGGCCATCGCCCCTCAGATATATGCGGCGGCGGCGGTGAAACAGGCAGGAATCCCCCACAGGGGCGACATTCTGGTCAGCTGCGTGGTGGAAGAAGAGCCGGGAGACATGTGGGGCATGCGGCGGCAATACGACGAAGCGCTGGCCAACTACCCCGGCCGCATCGGCCTTCTGGTGCTGGGCGAAGCCACCGGTCTGAACATCTATCTGGGGCACCGGGGCAAGGTTGAGATTCTGCTTGGGGTTTCAGGCAAAATTGCCCACAGCAGCGCCCCCTGGCGCGGGATCAACGCCGTGTACAGAATGCAGCCCGTGATCAGGGCGATTGAAGAGCTGAACGAACGCCTGCCCGATCATGACTTTCTGGCCCGGTCCAGCATTGCGGTTACCAACATTACCTGCTCGCCCGGCCGGCTCAGCACGGTGCCGGACCGCTGCCTCATCCGCGTGGACCGGCGCTTTTTGCCGCACGAAAACAGCGGCAGCATCCTTGCGGAACTGGAAGGCATTCTGCGGGCCGGCGGTCTGACCCCGGGACGGGACGCGGAAATTGTTTTCGACAGTTATGCGCACACCAGCTACACCGGGGTGAAAGAAACCCTGCCCCTGTATAAGCCGGCTTTCCTCACGCCAAGGGATGAACCTCATGTGGCGGCGGCCGCCAAAGCCCTGAACGCCATAGGCCAGCGCCCGGACTTCCACAGCTGGGATTTCGGTACGGACGGGGCCTGGCTGGCCACTGAATGCAATATCCCCACCATCGGCTACGCCCCGACGGAAGAACAGTACGCGCACACTCCACGGGACAGGGTCAGCATGGCGATGATGCGGCAGTCCATGGACGGGTATGCGGCCATCAGTCTGGCCCTGACCCGTTGAGACCTTCCCTGCGCATGTTCTCGCGGGCCTGCCTCGCCCGCGAGCGTCATTGCGCCTGACGTAAAAGAGACCTTCATTACTGTGTTGACAAGATAGGGAAGCCCCGCTATTGTTCTTTCGATTTATCGATAATCGATAAAATAAAGAGGAAGGCGCACCATGCGGCAGGTTGAGTTGAAGCAGCGCAGCAGAAGCGACGATGTCGTCGACTATCTGATTGACGCCATCCTGCGGGGCGACTTCAAGCCGGGCGACAAAATTCGGGAACTGCATACGGCCAGAATGCTGGACGTCAGCCAGGCCACCGTCAGGCAGGCGCTGCGCGAACTGAGGGCCAGGGGACTGCTGCTCTCCCGGCCATTCAAGGGCAGCTGTGTGCGGCCTTTCACGGAACAGGGATTGCGGGGCTATTTCCGGGTGCGCACGGAGTTGGAAGTTCTGGCCGCGCGCTGGATTCTTGAGGCCGCCGCCGAAGGGGAATCGGAACGGCCGGGCTGGTCCGGCCTCCGGGCCTGTATCGGGAGCATGGCGGGACATATCCGACGCAAGGACCATGCCGCATACAGAAAGGCGGACATGCGCTTTCACCGCCTGCTGGTGGAGGCATCTGGCAACGATGCCCTGCTGGCCGCCTGGGACGCCCTGGGGCACAGTTTCTGGGCCTACTTCGGATTGTATTTTGAGCAGCGCCTTGATGACTTGTCCCGGCAGATCGGCATGCACGAAGCCATCGTGGAAAATCTGGAATCAGGCGACATCAGGGATTTCGGGAAAAAACTGCGCAGCCATTACGTTGACGTCAGCGGGCTTGCGGGCGGACAGGAACGGTATGTAACGGCTTGTCCGGAACAGGCCGGGGAAACACACTCTGACTGGAGGTAAGATCATGTACATCGGCAGGAAAAAGTTCGCGATTACGGACATCATCGCCAGGGAAATTCTCGATTGCCGTTTCAACCCCACCGTTCAGGTCGACGTGTGGGCGGGCGACGAAATTTTCGGACGCGCGGACGTGCCCGCCGGGCGCTCACGGGGCGAACGTGAAGCCTGGGAAACCAGAGACGGGGATCCGGAAGTCTATGGCGGCCTGGGCGTGGGCAAGGCGGTCTCGAACATCAATACGGAAATAAAGGCGGCCCTCGCGGGTATGGACGTGCGCGACCAGCGCGCCATTGATCTGACCATGATCCGGCTGGACGGCACCCCGAACAAAAAACGCCTGGGCGGCAACGCCATTATCGGCGTGTCCCTTGCCTGCGCCAGGGCCGCGGCCAGGGCCTGCAACCTCCCCTTGTACCGCTACCTCAACGCCAACGCGCACATCCTGCCCGTGCCCCTGCTCAACTACATCAACGGCGGACGGCTCACCTCCAACGATCTGGATTTTCAGGAAATCTGCATTTTTCCCGTGGGAGCGGAAACGTTCCGCGAATCCATGATTATCGGCTGGGACGTGTATAACATTCTGCGCGATATCCTGGTGGACGCATACGGCAAGATCGCGGTCAACGTGGGTGACGAGGGCGGCTTCGCCCCACCCATCGTCAGCGTCAGGGAGGCCATGGACCATCTGGTCAGGGCCGTGGAAAAATCCGGGCACAGGGATAAAATCGAATACGGCTTTGACTGCGCGGCCACCCATTTCTATGACGCGGAAAAGCGTATGTACAAGCTTGAGGGCGAGTACAGAACCCGTGAACAACTTCTTGATTTCTATAAAGATCTGATTCGCAATTACCCCATAGTTTCCATGGAGGACCCTTTTGACGAAGATGACGTTGAAGGCTTTGCCATGGCCACGGAACAGCTGGGCATCCAGGTCGTGGGCGACGATTTTCTGTGCACCAACCCCGAACTGGTGCGCGAGCGCGGCGGGTTCTGCAACGCCATGCTGATGAAATTCAACCAGATCGGCACGTTGTCTGAAAGCCTGGACGCGGCGGAAAGCGCCTATCGCCATCGGTTCGGGATTATGGTCTCCGAGCGGTCCGGTGAAACCGAAGACCCCATTCTTTCCGACGTCACCGTGGGCATCAATGCAGGGCAGATCAAAACCGGCGCCACCCGTTCGGAACGCACGGTCAAATATAACCGCCTGCTTGAAATTGAGGCGGAGTTGGGCAAGGCCGCCGTATATGCGGGGCGGCGGTATAAAAACCCGATGTAGGCGCTGCGTCCGCGCGCGGAGCATGAGGGGCCGCAGCGCTCCAAAGGGGAGAAGTCCCATGACGTATTTCAGAAACCATGACGAACTTCTGTCCCACGGCAACGCGACCTTGCGCGCGGACGCCCTGGACATTTTGGACGCCGGGTTGGCCGCCGCCGATCCCGGCCGGAAAACCAGGGAACTGGTTTCCCTGGAAGGGGATGTCCTGCGTATCGCCGGGCGGGAATTCGACCTGCGGAAGGCCGGCGGCATCTATGTGCTGGGAGCGGGCAAGGCCACCTTTCCCATCGCCGATGCTCTTGACGGCATACTTGGCGACAGGATTACGGATGGCCTGGTCATCTGCAAGGAGGGACAGGAGGGAGAACTCAAACACTGCCGGATGTTCCTCGCCAGCCACCCCATACCCGGCGAGGCCGGACTGGCCGCCGCGCGCCGTGTCCTGGATCTGGCGCGCGGAACGGCGCCGGGCGACATCGTCCTGGCCTGCATTACCGGCGGCAGTTCCGCGCTCATGCCGTTGCCCGTGCCGGAAATTAGTCTTGAAGACAAAAAAATAGCCAGCGAACTGCTGCTGACCTGCGGGGCCAATATTGTTGAGATCAATGCCGTGCGCAAACACCTCAGCCGGATCAAGGGCGGGTTGCTGGCCCTGGCTCTGCATCCCGGGACCGTGCTGGTCAATCTCACCGTATCCGACGTCATCGGCGATCCGTACGACTACATAACCGATCCCACCGTGCCGGATACCTCTTCCTTTGCCGACGCGCGACGGACTTTGGACAAATACTCTTTGTGGGACAAAATGCCGCCCCCTGTTGCCGCCTACCTGAAAACAGCCCCGGCCGGGCGGGAAACGCCCAAAGCCCTGAGCGGAAGAACCGTGATCAACCATATGCTGGTCAAAGGCGACGACGCCTGCGGGGGCGCGGCCGCCAAAGCGCGCGAGCTGGGCTACGCTCCCATGATTTTGTCATCCATGCTTGAAGGGGAAAGCAGAGAAACGGGGCGGACTTTTGTCTGTATCGGCGCGGAAATCGTGCGCTCATCGCGGCCGCTCGCCCGGCCCTGCGCGGTCATCGGCGGCGGGGAAACCACCGTCAGACTGCCGGATGGCAAGGCCGGCCGCGGCGGGCCAAATCAGGAGTTTGTTCTGGGTGCGGCTCTGGCAATGGACGCCATGACCGGCATGGTCGTCGCCGGGCTGGACACGGACGGCACGGACGGGCCGACCCACTATGCCGGCGGCATTGCGGATGAATCTACCCTGCGGAGGGCCAACGCGCTGGGAATAAACATTTTCTCCAGTCTGGAAAGCCATGACGCCTCCCCGGTCCTGGTCGCATTGGGCGACGCGCTCAATACCGGAAACACCGGCACCAACGTCAATGACCTGAAACTGATGCTTGTCGGAGGCTGAACAATTCAATCTCACATCGTTTCCCCGGCACACAAAACGGGACCAGCTATTTTGAGTGAACATTGATTTTCCTTTTACTCACTTTTCCCTCTAACTCATCGGAAACAATCCGGAAAAGTATATCAATGCCAAGCGTGCCCGAGGCCAGTGCGGAATGAAGGGGAGGGATTGAAGACAAAGCCTGCATAACCATATCTTCATCAATACCGTCGCTCACCGTATGCAGAGTCAGTTCCAGCCGGAACTTGCCGGCACGCCGGATATCGGCCGAAAAATCCACAACGCCCGCAATGGGGAACAGGGCTTCATCCAAATCCGCCATGCTGATATCACCATGCGTTCCCATGGAAACCAGACCGGTCTTTCTGGCCCGGATTTTTTCAATGCGCCGCAAGATTGATCCGCAAGAGCAGAAGCCGGGAACAAAACGCGACAGATCCCCTGTTCTGTAACGAAGCA
>JAISXC010000192.1 GCA_031270875.1 Desulfovibrio sp. | reverse complement strand
CTGCACGGCAATTCCGCGAACCTGCACCTGCACATAGCAGTAAACCGGACGAATCCCGACACCCTGAAAGTCATCCAGCCGCACCGGGGTTTCGACATTGAGGAAGCCCACCGGATAGTGGCCCTGCTGGAACACAGGCAGGGCTGGGCCGGCGAGAGCAAGCCGCGCTATACGGTCAACGACCGGGGCGAGATTGTCCGGCGGCAAAGCAAGCCGGTCAGCAAGCCCAGGAACGAAGCCGCCAACTTCGAGAGCGCAACCGGCGAAAAATCCGCGCAACGCATCGCTCAGGAACGCGGGCATTCCGTCATCAAAAACGCGGCATCATGGGCGGAACTGCACACGGGACTGGCGAATGCCGGTTTGCGCTTTGAAAAGAAAAGCTCCGGGGCCATTGTTTTTGTCGGCAACATTGCCGTCAAGGCATCATCAGTGGACAGGAATTTCGGCATGGGCAAGCTCTGCAAGCGCCTTGGCGAGTTTGAGCCGGGGAATTACGCGCCGGAAATGAAAGCGCTGGAGCCTGAACCCGTGAGCGACGTTGCCTTGGACGAATGGCGGGAATACCGCAAATTCCGCGCGGAAGAGGCTGAAAACCGGCGTATGGCCCAAAGGCGGACGGCGGACGCCCTGGCGCAAGTCAGGAAGCGGCAGCGAGCGGAAAGGGCTGCGGCGGTAAACGCCCTTGCCCGGCATGGCCTTCACATCCTGAATATAGCCCGGCACTTCCTCATGCTGCAACAGCGGAAAGAATTGGCGCGGCTTCGGGCAGCGGACCCGCCCACACCACGAAAACGACTCAGGATCTTCAAGCGCTGGCTTGGGGAGCGCGACCCGTGGCTGGCTTCTTTGTGGCGGCTGCGGCGGCGCATTTTCTACGGCATGAATGTGAAGCCGTTTCAGTTCCCCAAAATCGGGGATATGGCTTCGCCGTATTCCGCTTACCGTGAGATCATGGCGAAGCGATTTCCGGAAAAGATGGACGCGTCACGGCTTGATGCCGCTGTTGCTCTGCGTATGCGCCTTGCCGGATATACCCGCGCGGAGGTCGCCAACGAAATGTACAGAAAAGCCCGTCCGCTCCGCAAGGAAAGCCGGGACTGGAAAGAGTACGCTCACCGGACGGTCTGGTATGCCTTCGGCGCGGCGGGCGACGTTGACATAGCGGACTTCAAACCCGCGCTGGAGAATATTTTGAGTTTCCATCAGGAGGCGGAACGGCTGGAAGAGGCGCGACTTGCGACGGAACAGGCGACGGAGAGCGAAGGGATATTGAATCGGCCGCGAATGAGATAATAGATCCGCGCGATATATTCTTTCAGAAAAATTTTGAAAAACTTCTTGCCTTTTGCGTCTCAAATGGATATATATGCGTTCATTGTGTCTTTCGTGTGACTTTCCGGTGATGTTGAGCCCTCTGCTTCAGGCGGGTTGCATGAAAGTTCGAGTGCGAAAAAGTTTCCGTTTCCGGCAGGAAATGGACAAGCGGGCTGAAACCAGCGGTTTCGGCCTGATTTTTGCACACACCACACGCACAGTAACACCGCCAAGTAACGCGCTTTTTTCCAGAGCCAGCGCGGTTTTGCCGTTTCATTCCGGCCCTGTTTTCTTCAGGAGACAGGGCCTTTTTGTTATTCGCGCCGCAGAGGCGGGGCGTTCCCATCATTGATGAAAAAAGGTCTGCCTAATTCCGCAACACGTGGGTTATGCCGAGAAAAACGGCACAGCGCCACAACCGGGAGAGGCAGACCATGAAAACAAAACAGTACGCTATGTCGGGATGGACGTCTATAAAGCCAGTATTTGTCTTGCGTACGCCAGCGGGAATGAGGAGGTGAGGCGCTATGGCACTATCCCCAATACCAGCGCTTCGCTGGATTCGGCTGTGCGGCGCCCGTCCTCTATCATCGCTCATCTGTGGCGCGGTCTTCGTCGTCCTCTCCTTGCTGTGTCTAGCAGGTTGCCGAGATGAACTGCCCCGGCACGCGACGGCCACTTCGGCCGGTCCTGCCTCGTATCTGGACATTCCGGGTGTGACGGAGGACGAAATCAGCGCCGTCGACGTCTTGCGCAGGCAAAAGAAGGCGTTCGTCTACGGGGTGAACCCGAGCACAGAGGCTTTTCTCGACAAAAACGGCGAGGTTGACGGCTATGCCGCCCTGCTGTGCGGCTGGCTGACGGAATTGTTCGGTATTCCCTTTGTCCCCGTGCTGTATGAATGGGACGAACTTCTGGCTGGCCTTGCGGGCAAACGCATTGATTTTACCGGAGAACTGACGGCCACGGAGGAACGCCGCAAAATCTATTTCATGACCGAGGCCATAGCAACGCGGTCCATCAAGTTCATGCGGATCCGGGGCAGTGAATCTCTCACGAAAATAGCGGCAACGCGCCCTTTGCGCTACGCGTTTCTGGACGGCACAACCACCCTCAATCAGGTTGCTCCGCTTATTGAGGAAAAGTTTCATGCTGTTTCCGTCGACAATTACGGCACGGCCTATCGCATGCTCAAATCTGGGGAAGCGGACGCCTTTTTTGAAGAAGGCATCGCCGAAGCCGCTTTCGACGCTTACGATGACGTGATCGCCGAAGATTTTTTTCCGCTGATCTACGGACCGGTTTCCCTTGCGACGCAAAACCCGGAGCTGGCGCCGATCGTCTCCATCACGCAAAAAGCGTTGCGCAACGGTGGCACGCGCCATTTATCCACGCTGTACATCCACGGGCAACAGCGCTACCGGAGGCACAAGTTTTTCATGCAACTCAGCGAGGAAGAACAGGCCTACATTCGGAAGCATGCCGCACAGGGAAAATCCGTGCCTTTCGCCGCCGAATACGACAATTACCCGCTCAGTTTTTATAACAATCAGGAGAAGCAGTGGCAGGGTATCGCCATTGACGTGCTGCGGGAGATGGAGGCGCTCTCCGGTCTGTCTTTCGAGTGCGCCAACGATCCGCATGCCGAATGGCCTGTAATTTTACAGCGGCTTGAGAAGGGCGAAGTTGCCATGATCACCGAACTCATCCGCACGCAGGAACGCGAGGGACGTTTCCTGTGGACGAACAGGCCGACCCTGATTGATTATTACGCGCTACTGTCCAAAGCCGATTTCCGCTATCTCGACATCAGCGAAATCCGTTATGCCAGAATAGGGCTTATTCAGGACACAGCGTACAGCGAATTATTCCGAACATGGTTCCCGGATCATGCGTTCACAATGAAATACGGCAGCAATGCAGAGGCGTTCGCCGCCCTGGAGCGCGGGGAGGCGGATTTGGTGATGGCGACGCAAAACCTGCTCCTCAGCCTGACGAACTACCAGGAAAAAACTGGCTACAAAGCCAACATCATCTTCAACCGCCCCTTCGCGTCCTCCTTCGGCTTTCATCCGCGCGAAGCCCTGCTGCGTTCCATTGTGGACAAGGCGTTGCACATCATCGACACCGCCAACATCACGGCCCGCTGGACGCACAAAGTGTTCGACCACAACGCCAAACTCGCCAAAGCGCGGGTACCCTGGCTGATCGGCACCTTCGGCCTGCTGCTGTGCACCCTGTTCCTTCTTGTCATTACGTTCCTGCGCAAGCGGTACGAGAAGAGGCGGCTTGAGCGCATTGTGCGGGAGCGCACGGAGGAAATTACAGCGCAGGACCAGCTTTTGCACGCCGTGAACAGCGCGGCGGCGCTCATGCTGTCGCATACCGGGAGCCTGAGCGATGCTCTTGACCTCGCCATAGCGATAGTCGCCCCCCATGTGAACGTCGACCGCGTGTGTGTGTGGCGGAATATCAGAAAAGACGACGGAAAACTCTATTACACGCACTGTCATGAATGGGCGCGGGACGCCTCGTTGCGCTGGGGCGGAGCGCCGGAATTCGCGTATCAGGACACGCTTCCATCTTGGGGGGAACTGCTCTCCTCCGGCAAGTGCATCAACGGCCCCATTGACGCTTTTTCGGAAGCCGAGCACGCCCATTTTTTGTTGTTCCGCGTTCAATCCATTCTGATCATCCCGGTCTTTCTGCAAGAGATCTTCTGGGGTTTCGTCGGTTTTGACGATTGCCACTCCATGCGTTCTTTCTCCGACGCGGAAGAAAACACCCTGCGCTCATGGAGTCTGCTCGTCGTCAATTCCATACTGCGCGACGAAATGGCGCAAAACATCCGGCGTACCGTCGCAACGCTCACGGCGGTCATCAGCAATTACTCCGGAGTTATCTGGAGCGTCGACAAAAACGGCATCATCACGACTTTCAATGGCCTGTACCTGAAGAAAATCGGCGTCACCCCAGCATTTTTGGAAGGGAAACGCCTGGAGATCGCCAGAGAAAAAAACAGGCATCTGGACATTATTGAACGGGTAGAGCAAACTTTTTCCTTCGGCGCGCAGGACTGGATCAGCGACATTGACGGCCGTATGTTCCATTTGCGCACAATGCCCATATGGGACAGCCAGGGTGAAATAGCGGGCGTGGTCGGCAGTACGGACGACATCACCGAGATGATAACCTTGCAACGCGAACTGCAAGACGCTCTTACGGCGGCGGAAACGGCCAGCCGCGCAAAAAGCGATTTTCTGGCGAACATGAGCCACGAGATACGAACGCCCATGAATGCCGTCATCGGTATGACCGCCATCGGCAAAAGCGCGTCCGACATAGAGCGAAAAAATTACTGCCTGATGAAGATCGAAGACGCCTCGAACCATCTGCTTGGGATCATCAACGACATTCTGGACATGTCGAAAATAGAGGCGAACAAGTTCGAACTTTCGCCGGAAGAGTTCAACTTTGAAAAGATGCTCCAGAGGGTGGTCAGCATCATCAATTTCCCCGTGGACAAGAAAAAGCAGACAGTTACCGTTTTCATCGACAAAAATATCCCCCGCACGCTGATCGGCGACGACCAGCGGCTGGCTCAGGTGATTACCAATCTACTGAGCAATGCGGTGAAATTCACGCCGGAGCATGGCGCCGTCAGCCTGAACGCGCATTTCGAGAGAGAGGACAACGATTCGTGCATCATACGCATTGAAGTGGCAGATACGGGGATCGGCCTCACCCAGGAACAGCAGTCGTGCCTATTCACCCCCTTTCAGCAGGCGGAAAACAGCACCTCGCGCAAATTTGGCGGAACCGGTCTCGGGCTTGCCATTTCCAGGCGTATCGTGGAGATGATGGACGGGAAGATATGGATTGAATCCACGCCCGGACAGGGATCCACGTTCGCCTTCACGGTGCGGCTTAAACGAGGCGAAGAGGGAAAGAACAGCTTGCTGCGCCCCGGCGTGCATTGGGAAAATATCCGCATCCTGGCTGTGGACGACGAGTTGACAGTGCGGGAATATTTTCAGGAAATCGCGCGGCAGTTCGGCATTAACTGCGCTGTCGCCGCAAGCGGCGGGGAAGCCCTCTCGCTGATAGAAGAAAGCGGCACGTTCGACCTATATTTTGTGGACTGGAAAATGCCCGATATGGGCGGCATTGAATTGACTCGCGCCATAAAAACATTCTACCCCGAACATTCTGTTGTTATTATGATTTACTCAACAGAGTGGAGAGCCATTGAGCCTGAGGCGAAGAGCGCGGGTGTGGACAAGTTTCTGCCCAAACCACTTTTTCCTTCCACCATAACCGACATGATCAATGAATGTCTTGGCGCGGACAACCTGATCGCACGGCAGACGGAGCGAACGCGCACGGATATTTTTGAAGGATTCCACATTTTGCTGGCCGAAGATGTGGAAATCAACCGGGAGATTGTTCTGGCGCTTCTGGAGCCAACGCGGCTGGCCATCGACTGCGCGGAAAACGGTGTCGAGGCTGTGCGGATGTTCCGCGACTCGCCCGAAAAGTACGCCATGATCTTCATGGACGTGCAAATGCCGGAAATGGGCGGCTACGAGGCCACGCGACAAATCCGCGCGCTGGACCTGTCCTCCGCCAGGAGGATACCCATCATCGCCATGACTGCCAACGTGTTTCGGGAAGACATCGAAAAATCTCTCAAGGCCGGCATGAACGGGCATGTGGGCAAGCCCTTGGATTTGGATGCCGTTCTTGAACAACTGCGCAAGTATTTGCGTCCTGCTGCCAAAGCGCCCGATTGATGGAGCGGGCGGCATTTCAGATGGATTTTCGCGCGTTATCCCGTCTCGAACCTGAGCTTCCGGTGTATTTTCGACGTACCCCTCGTAATGAAGCAATTGCAAAGCGAAAACGCTCCAGAGATGGGGAGCAACGGTATTACTCCGATTCTCCCGGCACTGATCCCAAGGGTCCGTCCTCCGGCTCGAACCGCGTGATACGGGGCGGCAGTTGGGACTTCTCCGCGAGGTGCTGCCGCTCGGCCTACCGCAACTACGACTCGCCGGGCTCCCGCTACCGCTACCGCTACTTCGGTTTCCGGCTGGCCGCAATAGCAGGCAAGGAGAACAAGCGCGGCGAACGGCATGGAGCGACCCAGAGGGGAGCGGAATGACGTGAAGCCCGCCTGCTCCGACGATAAGGGCAAGGGGTTTTCCGCCTTTTACCCTTGGGCGGCTAAGCCGCCTCGCTGTTTGGACAATTTTATGGAATTGCTGCATAAAGACGAATAATCAGGATAAAAGCATAGAGCAAGGGAATCAGCCGCCTT
>JAISXC010000156.1 GCA_031270875.1 Desulfovibrio sp. | reverse complement strand
AATTCTCGTAAGTTGAGGATCGTTCCGGCTAGCTGGCTCGTCAGGCCGTGACCACCACGCCACGGCGACATCCGAAGATGTTTCGCCATCGGGCGGGCGCAAAAAAAGACCCGCCCCGCTGCCGAAGGGCGCGGGTGGGCCTCGAAATGAATTTTTTTGAAAATATTTTTTTACTTTTCCAAAATACTTTCTTTGCTTCGTAATGCCCTGAAATAGCTTATTAAAAATGTCGGACGCAGAGAAAAATGGATAAGTAAACGCGGTATTTAGGGGTATAAAATGATACTTTCGCCGAGTCGGAAAATCAAAATAACCTACTGGATTTGTAGCTAAATGTACCCCACTGTAGCAATGTATCCTAGAATCTCTCTCTCTCTCTAAAACTCTACATATTTACTGTTACGAAAGCAGTCTTGGCAGCCTTCTGCCGGGGCTGCTTTTTATCTTTTTTCGGCCATGGCAACTTGCCCGACTTTTCAACCGCAGGGAGCGCGATGCCCTGTGAGCGGTTACTTTTTTTCGTAAATTTTCCTGCCAACTTCTGGCATACCCGCCTGACTCCTTCCAAACGCGTTTCTTTCCCTGAGACGCTGTTTTGTTGTTTCCGAACTTCACTGTCATACCAAAGCTGCATTCAAACGGGCTTGCATGCGGAAAAGTCCGCCCGCTTCGGCGCTTCATGGCGGCAGTCAATGCCGCTCACGCCTTCGCGGCGAACCGCCGGCTTTGCCGTCAGCCGATACCCATTTGCCCTCTATGGGTTCCAACTTGGCATCAATTACACATTCGGAGGAAATATCCCATGCGTTGGAATGCTTCTTGTGCCCACAGGAATTGCCTTACCTGTCTGCTGATCGGCTTTTTTCTCATTGCGTCCACGGCGGCTCATGCTGCGATCAAAGAAGCGGGGCAGGTTATTTCCCTTGTTCCCGGCGTAGTTGTAGAACGGGACGGAGCAAGGAAGCCTCTTGTGCTGAACGACACAGTGCGCGCAACGGACCGCATTATTACGGACGCGACCGGCAAGGCGCGTATTCTTTTCCATGACGACGGGGCTGTCAGCCTGGGCTCGAACACCTCTCTTGACCTGATCGACGTAATGCCGGAAGGCGACGCGCCGGTTTTCAAGGCCCATGTGGCCCAGGGGATGGCCCGCTTCATCACCGGCAAGATTGTGGAGCGGAATCCCAAGGGATTTTCCGTAAGCACACCGGAGGGCACGGCGGGCATCAGGGGCACGATTTTTGCTTTGCAGACCGGCAACGGCCGGACCACCATCTATGTGGCCAACGCTACGCGCGACGTGGTCCTGAACGGGGTTTCCGTGCCGAGCGGCTTCAAGATGACTCTGCCCGGCGGCAGCCCCGTGCGCATGACTCCGGAGGATGTCTCGTTTACCCAGAGCATAGCCGCCGCCCCGCCGTCTTCCACTCAGGAAAACGCCCCTGCGGAACAGGCGGTTGCTGCCGTTCTTAAGGGGAACGATGCCGTGACGCCCACGGCGGCCCTCGCCGACTTGGGATTAGCCACACAAAGTCTGGGGGATTCTCTTGTTCCGCAGCTTACCGCACTGGTGCAGGGTACGCTTACCCCTGCCTCCACCGGCGCTATAGGGGCTGACATATTGGCCACAGATTTTTCAGGGAATTTTTCCTTTAACGTCGATCTTGGATCAGGGGCAATTACCAACGGTGCCATGGCCGGTTCCAGTGCTCTTTTCGCTATAGGCAACGGAGGTGCATACATTCTGTCCGGCGGCAACGGCAGCATGAGCAACGGTAGCTTCAGCATCACCGGATTCAGCGGAACAATCACATACCCCATATCTCCCATCAGTGTCGGCGCGGCGGGTCCAAGCTCGTACATGACAGGTTCCGGCAGCATCGGCAATGTCGGTGATACCGTTTCCGGCAACTATTACATTGATAGCACACCCCACACAGGCTGGACAATAGACGAAGGCACATTCAGCGGTTCGCGTACGCAGTGAGGGCAGGTGAAACTATCCATGAATACCCGGCATTGTATTTTCTCTGTTTCGCCCATCGTTTTGAGTATTTTCCTGCTCGTCTGCCTTGCGCCGTCCGCCTTGGCCGACACAGGCGACCCGGCCCGGCGCACCGCCCTGGAATCCACCAAGGCCGAAGCGGCTGTGTTGCTGGAGCGAGGCAAAGGCACGGACGCCTACGAACTCTACATGCGCCTGCTGCGCGAGGCCCCCGGCGACGACGCCGTGCATCTCGGTCTGGCGCGGGCCGCCGCCCGCATTGGACGCTGGAATCAGGCCGTGCTGGCCTTGGAAATGCTGCTGGAAAAATACCCCCGCGAAGCCGCGCTGTACGATCAACTGGCGCATGCCTATCTGGCCTTGAATGACCGGGCGGGCGCGGAACGCGCCCAGGAGGCGAAACGCGCCCTCGGCCAGAGCGGCGGAGCGGGTGGGGCGGAGTTCCCCATGGACGCGCTGGAACAGCGCTACAGACTTTTCCAGGTTCACGGGAAAATCCGGGCCGGGGTTCTCTACGATTCCAACACCAACCAGGGACCGGAAAGCGCGGACCTGCGGCTGGGCAACTGGCTGGTGGAGGCGCCGGAGGCCAAAGCCAGGGAAAGCTTCGGCGGCTACTTCGGCGCGAATCTGGATTTGGGGCGGAAATTCGAGCGCGACAGTAACTGGTGGGCGGTAGGCGACGTGCAGACCTACATTCGCGGCAACACAAACAACGACCTCGGCAAAGTCCACGCCCGTGAATCCCAATGGGGCAGGGCGGCCTTGGGTCTGCGCCGCCTGAGCGCCGAAACGCTTCTCGACGTGCGGGCCAAAGCGGAAATCTTCGACTATGAATGGTATCAGCGCGTTACCGCCTTCGGCCCGGAAGCGACCTTTCTTCTGGCCGTGACGCCCTCGGTGCAGTTGATAACGCGGGGCGGCATCGACAAGCGCGAGTACTCGCGCGACCACCTGCGCGACGGGGCCTACTGGACGACGGGACAATTCGCCCGTTTCCTTTTCTCCGAAAGCAACCACGAGTTCACCGTGGGAGCGCAGTACCGGGGCAGCGCGCCGCAAAAGCAGGACTACGCCTACAACGGATGGGAACTTTCAACCCGCCTGCTTTTCAAGCTTCCCCACGGCTTCGAGTTCGCGCCCTTCGCCTCCCTGAGCCGCGACTACTATCACGGCCCGGCCACGGCACTGGAGATCAGAGATCGCCGGGACGAGCACCTGCGCCTGGGCGGCGGCCTGATCTGGCGCATTGACGAGGCATGGTCGCTGGAATACACTTACCAGTACAGCAAAAACGACTCCACCAGCAATCTCTATGACTACAAGCAGCACTACGTCAGCACCGGAATAGCCTGGAATTTCTGAAAGCCGCCAGCCGCCGGGAGAATCGTATGGAAGCCATCATGCGCGGAGTGCGCGGCAGCATAGCCAACCCCGCTCCGGACACTGCCTTTTACGGAGGCAATACCGCCTGCGTGGAACTGCATACGGACGGCGGATCCCTGCTCTTTTTCGACGCCGGAACCGGCCTGCGCGAAGCCGGGGACAACCTCCCCGCCAGCGGGGAATG
>JAISXC010000053.1 GCA_031270875.1 Desulfovibrio sp. | reverse complement strand
CCACGGCAATGAGCATTGTCGCGCCTTCCAGTATTTCCTGGCTGGCCCCGCTGATGGAGAAGATTTTCTGCAGGGCCACGGCAAGCGCGGCGCTGACCAGGACGGCCGCGACCGCGCTGCTGTAAACCACCTTTGTCATGCCCTTGTTGCCGGAGCGGATGAGGTACGCGGCAATGGCCGCCACCACCAGAATGGCCTCAAAACCCTCGCGCAGAAGAATGAGAAGCGAGGCGACGAAATATCTCCATCCGCTTTCTTCCTTGCCGTCAAGGGCGCGGGAATCCTCTTTCAGCATTTTGATGAGACTGTCGAGGCTGGCGCGCACTTCCTTGTTCGGGGCATTGTCCGTCATCAGGCGCTTCACGGCCGCGAACTGGTACTCGACCACCGCGGCCCGCTTGCCGGAGACGTATGCCATGACGGCCCGCTCCACCCCGAGCTTCTCGTAGAATTCAAAATAGGCTCGATTGACCAGCTCCTTCGCCGCCTCGACATTCTTGGTGTTGAAATACACGGCGTATGATTCATCCAGGATTACGCCCATCTCGTCTGTAACCTCGCTCCACGAGGCGTACTTGGAGGCGGCGGAAGCCTGGGAGAGGAAAACTCCGAAAAGGATGACGAGAAATAATGCCGGTTTTTTCATAAATCGTCCTTGGAAAAAAGAGTATCCCCGGTCACGCGCGACACGGCCTGTCAATGTGCGTATCGCGGGCCGCACGCCGTCGACACACTGGTGCCATGCTGTTTTTCAGCAGCAGGCAGCCGGTTGCGAATGTTTTGCCCGGTCGGAGGCGCATGGCAGTTGCAGGATGTATTTTTTGAAAATGAATGTCAATACCGTTTCAAAAAAATTTTGTTCTCCCCGGGGAGGAGGACTGTCCCGGCCGAGGTGGTCGGCGAGGATAAAAAAGCTCAATCAGACGATGGGGGACGAAGGCGGGGCAGTGCCGCTGCAAACAAAAGCCGGGCTTTCCCTCAAACGACGCCATCGTCTCCGGGGAATGTCTGGCAACGTCCGTTGGAAATTTGAAACGGCGGGAGAAAATAAAAAATCCGGCCTTGGGTATGGGCCGGATTGAAAAATGGCGTACAGGGGAATTACAGCATTATAGTCAACTCAAGAGTATATGGGGAGATAGCAGGCTCCGTCTTTTTTATTGACCCACCAGACCTCCCATTCATCCGGGTCGCCCGGCGGTTCCTCACCGTTCTCACACCGGCAGCAATCAAAGCAGTATGCGTGGTCGTGTTCCTCATCAAGACCGCCCACGTACATTTTGACATTTTCCGGCCTGGACTTGTGGAACGCCATCCACCAGTCCCGCTCAAGAATGTTTTTTGCTTCCCGCCGCGTCATTTCGGTACCGCTTTTATGGTCGTTTTCCAGTCTGCATGTTCCTGCAAAGTCAGTGTGTCCATGCGATAATAGCCAAATTTTTTCCCACGTGTCAAGTATTCGGGACATGCCTTGCCCGTTTGGGGGTCAACGAACCGTAGCGAGCCGTTCACTTTTTCGCAGATAAAAGTGTGCGCGGAGGTCTTGCTCCACTGGACAAAAACACCCACGCGCGCGTCGTCAGGCAACGCGCCGGACGCCAGGGAATCCCGCGCGATTTCGGCGGCCCTTGTCGCCGCGTCCAGCCCGGCGGTGGCCAGGATGGTCTGTATCTGCCCGGCGCTTGTTGGCATGGAATCATAAATTGTGTATCATTGAGGGAATACGGGGAGAGCTTTACATCCGGATTCGTCGTGGATTGCAACTGCATCGTCCGGTTCGCGCCCGTGGCGGTGGATTCGGACTCTCAATTTCAGACTCGGGCAAGGGTTCAATGCGGTACAACACCTCACTCAGAAATGTGGCGATTATCGCCCATGTGGATCACGGCAAAACAACGCTGGTTGACGCGATGTTCAAACAAAGCGGCGTATTCCGCGCCGGCCAGCGTGTGGATGACCGCGTCATGGACAACATGGACTTGGAACGCGAGCGCGGCATAACCATTGCCGCGAAAAACTGCGCAGTCACCTGGCGGGGGGTGAAAATCAACATCATTGACACCCCCGGCCATGCGGATTTCGGCGGCGAGGTGGAGCGCGCGCTCTTCATGGCAAGCGGCGCCATCCTGCTTGTTGACGCTTCCGAGGGGCCTCTCCCGCAGACACGTTTCGTGCTGGGCAAAACGCTGGCGGCAGGCTTGCCGGTGCTGGTGGTAATCAACAAAATCGACCGCAGGGACGCCCGGCCGCCGGAGGTTCTTGACGAAATCTACGATCTGTTCATTGATTTGGGCGCCAGCGAGGACCAGCTGGATTTTCCCGTTTTGTACGCAGTCGGGCGTGACGGCGTAGCCCTGTCAGACCCGGATGACGAGCGCAAGGATCTGACCCCGCTTTTCCGGACAATTCTGGAACGCATTCCCGGCCCGTCCTACGGGCCTGAGGAGCCGTTTCAGATGTTGGTGGCTGATCTGGATTATTCCGATTATCTGGGCCGGCTGGCCGTTGGCAGGATTGTGCACGGCAGGGTGGCCGCGAAGGAAAATCTTGTCTGCATGCGCGAAAACGGCAGGATCGCTCCCCTGCGCGTCACCAGACTGCAGGTGTATGACGGTTTGCAACTCAGGGAAGTGGCCTCGGCGGAGCCGGGCGATATTGTCGTGTTGGCGGGGATTGAAGACGTCGCCATCGGCGACACGATCTGCACGCGGGACAATCCGAAGGCCCTGCCGCGCATTCGGGTGGACGAGCCTACGGTTGCCATGCGCTTCGGCATCAATACTTCGCCTCTGGCCGGACGCGAGGGCAAGATTGTGCAGAGCCGGGCCATTGAAGATCGCCTCCGCAGGGAAAGCCTGCGTAATGTCGCTGTTTCCGTGGAACAGACGGATGACAGGGACGCCTTTCTGGTAAAGGGGCGCGGCGAATTTCAAATGGCCATACTTATTGAAACCATGAGGCGCGAAGGTTTTGAACTGTCCGTGGGCCGGCCGCAGGTGATTTTGAAAAAGAACGCGGCCGGGGGGATACTGGAGCCGATTGAGCACTTGTACGTGGACTGCGACGAAATGTTTATGGGCATAGTAACGGAGAAACTGGCCCAGCGCAAAGGGCGTATGCTCAACTGCGCCAACAGCGGCGCTGGACGGGTGCGTCTGGAGTTTTCCGTGCCGTCGCGCGGGATTATCGGCTATCGTGACGAATTTTTAACGGATACGAAAGGCACGGGAATACTGAACTCCTATCTGGAGGGCTATGAACCCTGGCGAGGCGACTTCCCCACGCGCTTTACCGGGTCCATTGTGGCGGACAGGCCGGGTACGGCCGTAGCCTATGCGCTGTTCAATCTGGAGCCGAGGGGCGCGCTTTTTGTGGAACCCGGCGACCCTGTCTATGAAGGCAGGATTGTGGGAGAACACAACCGTGACAACGACATCGACGTGAATCCGACAAAGGAAAAAAAGCTGACAAATCTGCGCGCCGCCGGGAAGGACGAAAATGTCATCCTGACTCCGGTGAAAAAAATGACGCTGGAGTATGCCCTGCATTTTGTGCGCGAGGATGAACTGGTGGAAGTGACGCCGCAGTCCGTGCGCCT
>JAISXC010000049.1 GCA_031270875.1 Desulfovibrio sp. | reverse complement strand
GGCCTCATGGGCGCTTTCGGCGCGGCTCTCATCGCCCGCGAGCGCGGTCCGGCGGATGAAAAGACATGCCTCCTGAACCCTGAGGAAACCGCCGCGTTCTTTGTGAAGACGCATCATGCCCGCTGCCGTCAGTGCGGCAATGCCTGTATGCTTACCGTTTCCGTTTTTCCGGACAAACGGCGTTTTATATCGGGCAATCGCTGTGAGCGCGGCGCCGGAGCGAGCGCGAACAATCTGCCGAATCTGTATGCCTATAAATACAGCCGACTTTATGAGACATATTCTCCTTTGCCGGAAGATCTGGCAAGGCGCGGCAGCGTCGGTATCCCGCGCACGTTGAACATTTACGAGAACTATCCTTTGTGGTTCACCCTTTTTACCAGGCTCGGTTTCAGGGTGGAGCTGTCCTCCCCCTCGTCAAAGGAACTTTTCTTTCGGGGTTATGAAACCATGCCGTCCCAGACCGTCTGTTACCCCGCAAAGCTCGCCCACGGTCATATCCTGGACTTGATCGAGCGCGGGACAAGGCAGATATTCTTTCCCTGTCTGCCCAACGAGAGACTGGATTTCGCCACGCAGACCGGAACGTACAATTGCCCCGTCGTGATCGGCTATCCGGAACTTCTTGCCAAAAACATCGGCGCGTTGCAGAAAAACGGCATCAATCTCATTCATGATTTCCTGCCGTTGGACAGGGATGCCCTGGCCAAGAGACTACGCGCCCTGCCGCTTTTCGCCGACATCCCTCTTCCCGAACTGGAAAACGCCGTTGAGGAAGGTTTCAGGGAGTTGAATCACTTCAAGGAAGACATGCGCATGGCGGGCGAGAGAACACTGGCCGCGCTGGAGCAGACGGGAGGATACGGCATTGTCCTGGCGGGGCATCCCTACCATGTTGATCCCGAGATTCATCACGGAATTGCCGAACTGATCACCTCCTGCGGCATGGCCGTGCTGACGGAAGATTCCGTCGCACATCTCATGCCTGATCCCGGGCCATTGCGCGTAGTGGATCAATGGACATATCACTCGCGTCTTTACAGGGCGGGCGCGTTTGTCGCGGACACGGAAAATCTGGCGGTATTGCAGCTGATTTCCTTCGGCTGCGGGCTTGACGCCGTCACCGCGGATCAGCTTGAGGAGATCGTCACGCATAAGGGGCGTATTTACGCGCAGATAAAAATTGACGAAGGCGTGAATCTCGGACCGGCCAGAATACGCATCCGTTCCCTTTTGGCGGCCATGCGTGAACGCCAGGCCACAATCAAGGCCGGATTGTCCTCATCAGACGAGTATAAAGCTCCGCCCGCCTTTACCGAGAAAATGAAAAAAACTCATGCCATACTTATTCCGCAGATGTCGCCGATTCATTTTCAATTCCTTGAAACCGTCTTCGCGGCGGACGGCTATATGGCCGTGCAATTGCCGACGGTCGACAGGGAGGCCATTGAACTGGGATTGCGCCATGTCAACAATGACGCCTGCTTTCCCGCGATTGTGGTCATCGGGCAGTTGCTGCAGGCACTGCGGAGCGGACGTTTTGACCGCGGGCATGTCGCCCTGATGATTTCCCAGACGGGCGGAGGGTGCCGCGCGACAAATTACATCGCGTTTCTGCGCAAGGCGCTGCACAGCAGCGGCATGGACGACATACCCATACTGTCTTTCATTACCAATGTGAATGAAAAGGAGAGAGCTTTCAAACTTTCGGGAAAAATGCTCCGCCGCTTCATCATGGCCGGCCAATTCGGAGATGCCCTGATGCGCATGCTGCACAGGGTCACTCCTTACGAGGCCGTTCCCGGCAGCGCGGCGCGCATGGCGGAAGAATGGGCGCAAAAAGCTAAAAAATGCATTCTTTCCGGCAGTATGCTGCGTTTTGACTACACCATGCTGACCATGATCAGGGCTTTTGACAAATTGCCGCTCTCCCCAGGGGAGCGCAGGCCGCTCGTGGGCCTGGTGGGGGAAATACTGCTCAAATATCATCCCGACGCCAACAACAGGGCGGCGGAAATTGTGGAGAAAGAAGGGGGCGAGGCGGTTGTGACCGACCTGATGGACTTCGCGCTGTACTGTTTTTACGATCATGTCTTCAATTATAAATATTTGGCCGGCTCATGGCGTGACTGTCTTTCCGGCCTGACGGGAATATTTTTTCTTGAGCTTACCCGCTGGGCCATGCGCCTGGGCTTCCGCCACAGCAGGCATTTTACGCCGCCCCTGCGTTTCAGCGAGCTGAGAAAAAAAACCAGGAATCTTATTTCCCTCGGCCACCAGACAGGGGAGGGCTGGTTACTGGTTGCGGAAATGGTCAAATTTCTGGAATCCGGCATTTCCAATATTCTCTGTATGCAGCCTTTCGGCTGCCTGCCCAATCATATAACAGGCAAAGGGCTGCTTAAGGAACTCAAGCGGCGCTACCCGCAAGCCAATATCATCGCTCTGGACTATGATCCCGGCGCGAGCGAGGTGAACCAGATCAACAGGATAAAGCTCATGATGTCCATCGCGAAACAGGCGGCGTCCCGTGCCGCGTCCTGACGGCCGCCGCGTTCCATACGCATCGCATTCCGGCCACCGGCCGGAAGCCGGCCCGGAGCGCCCCGCCGGCAAGCGTCACCTCACGGCCGCGTGATTGACCGGGCCGAGTCCCTTGCCGGGATTGTAGCTTTTCCGCAGGGCCAGATTCAGGTATTCCTGAGCCTTTGTCACGGCGATTTGCAGGGGCAGGCCTTTGCCCAGACCGGTCGCGATCGCCGCTGAAAGCGTGCAGCCCGTGCCGTGGTTGTTGCCTGTTTCCACCTTCGCCTGAGGCAGGGCTTTCGGGGCTTCCCCGGCGACGCACAGGACGTCGGTGACAACGATGCCGCTCTCCATGTGGCCGCCCTTTATCAGCACCGCCCCCGGGCCGAGGGCAAGCAGCTTCTCGCCGGCGAGGACGGCGTCGTCAACGCGGGCAATCCGCATGCCGGAGAGCAGTTCCGCCTCGGGGCGGTTGGGGGTCAGCAGCGCGCAGCCGGGCAGCAGGCACTCCTTCAGGGCGCTTACCGCGTCCTCCCGCAACAACCGGTCGCCGCTCTGGCTCACGCACACCGGATCAACCACCAGCGGGAATTCCCGTTTACGCAGAACGCGGCTGACCGCCTTTATGATGTCGGCGGAAAACATCATGCCCGTTTTGGCGGCGGCAACGGGAAAGCCCCGGAGTACCGTTTCCAGTTGCAGGGCCACAAAATCCGGATCAATCGCATGGATGCCGGAGACGCCGAGTCCGTTCTGGGCGGTGAGCGCCGTGATGACGCTCATGCCGTAGCCTCCGAGCGCCATGACGGTTTTCAGGTCCGCCTGGATTCCGGCTCCCCCTCCGGAATCGGAGCCGGCTATGGTGAGAATGTTGGGCGGTTGCGGCATGGCGGAAGCCTTTGGAAAAAGAGCGGAGCTTTCGGCTCCGCTCTTTTTCGGACAGCGGGGATCGGGCTAGGCGTTTTCGGGCGCGCCCGCGATGGCGCGGCGGCCAAGCAGCATAAGGGCTATGAAGGCGACGACGGCCACCACCACGCCGATGATGTTGGAGGTGGCAATGGGTATGCCGAAGCCCATTGTGGGTTCATAACAGATATAGCTTGTCGCCACCGCTGTCATGAACGTCGCCGGGACGGAGCAAATCCAGTGGAACCGGCCCTTCCGCAGCAGATAGGCGGCGCCGGCCCAGAGCACTATGGTTGCCAGCGACTGGTTCGCCCAGCCGAAATAGCGCCATATTATCGTGAAATTTATGCGCGACAAAAAGATGCCGATAATGAATATCGGCACGGCCAGCGTAAGACGGCGCGCAATGCTCTTCTGGGAAACGCTGAAGGCCTCGGAAATGGTCAGCCGCGCGGCGCGGAACGCCGTGTCGCCGGATGTTATCGGCAGCACTACCACGCCCAGAATGGCCAGCACCCCGCCTACCGGGCCCATCAGGGCAAAGGAGGCGTCCGTTACCACTTTCCCCGGTCCGCCTGCGGCGATGGCCGCCTGCAGGGCTTCGGGCCCCTGATAGAAGCTCATGCCCACCGTGGCCCATACCAGGCCTATAAAGCCTTCCGCTATCATGCTGCCGTAAAAAACAGGTTTTCCCAGTTTTTCGTTGGCCAGGCAACGCGACATGAGCGGGGATTGCGTGGCGTGAAATCCCGAGATCGCGCCGCAGGCGATGGTGATGAAAACAAGCGGGAAGAGGGGCAATCCCTTGGGATGCTGGTTCGCCCATTGCGCCGAGTTGTAGAAGTCCGCGCCGCTCGTGAAGAGAGTGACGGTTATGCCCACGGCCATTATGCACAGGATGGCCCCGAATACCGGGTAGATGCGGCCGATGATCTTGTCTATGGGCACGATGGTCGCCAGGAAATAGTAGGCGAAAATAATGACCACCCAGAACGTGAGAGTCATCCACGGCATGTTCCAGCTGGTCGTCGCGAGATTTTTCAGCAGGCCGGCCGGGGCCGCCACAAACACCACGCCCACCAGCACAAGCAGAACCACGGAGAAAACCTGCATGACCGCTTTCGCGATGTTGCCGAGGTTGTAGCCGACAATGGTCGGCACATTGGCTCCGTTGTAGCGCAGGGAAAGCATGCCGGAAAAATAGTCATGCACGGCGCCCGCGAAAATGCAGCCGATGACGATCCAGAGCAGCGCGGCCGGTCCCCACAGCGCTCCGAGAATGGGCCCGAACACAGGGCCGACTCCGGCGATGTTCAGAAGCTGTATGAGCCATATCTTCCAAGCCGGCATCTCCACATAGTCAACGCCGTCGGCCATGGTTTTTGCCGGTGTGGGCCTGTCATGCTGCGAGCCGAAAATTTTTTCGACAATGGCGCCGTACACGACATAGCCCACAATCAGGGCAGCAACCGCAAGGATGAAATACATGTAATTCGGCAT
>JAISXC010000236.1 GCA_031270875.1 Desulfovibrio sp. | reverse complement strand
GGGCGACTTGCCAAGCTGGACAGGCAGGGTGAAATAGTTTACATGCGGCCTATGCCAGTGCGTTCCTCCGAGCAAGAGACGGTTGAATTCGACAACCCCTCGCTCGCCAATCATCTTTTCGGGCCCCACAACGCGAATCTGGACATTCTGGCCGCGGTGAGCGGAGCCCATATCGGCAATCGCGGGGCCAGCGTTTTCATTGAAAGCGAAAATTCCGAAGTCCGCCGCATTCTGTGCAGCGTTTTCATCCAGCTTTATGACCTGCTGCGCAACGGCATGAGCCTGAGCCAGCAGGACATCGTCCGCAGCTACGAAATGCTTTGCGCCGACCCTTCCCTGAATATCGCGCAGATTTTTCGCGACGCGGTATTTGTGCGGACGGCGCGCAAAACGGTGACGGCGCGCAATGTGGCCCAGAAAACGTATCTTGAGTTGTTGCGGCGCTACGAGCTTGTTTTCGCCGTGGGGCCGGCCGGCACGGGAAAAACCTATCTCGCCGTGGCCATGGCTCTGGCCATGCTGCAGCAGCACCGCGTCAAACGCATCGTGCTCACGCGCCCGGCGGTGGAAGCGGGAGAGCGTCTTGGTTTCCTGCCGGGGGATCTGGCGGAAAAGGTGAACCCGTACCTGCGCCCGCTGTATGATGCCCTGCACGACATGATGCCGCAGCAGAAGGTGTCTTCCCTGCTGGAGGAGACCGCCATCGAAGTGGCGCCGCTGGCCTTCATGCGGGGGCGCACCCTCAACGACGCGTTCGTCATTTTGGATGAAGCCCAGAATACCACGCAGGAACAGATGAAAATGTTTCTCACCCGCATGGGGTTCAGTGCGCGCATGGTCGTCACCGGCGACATCACGCAGATTGACCTGCCGGCGCAGCCCGGCAGCCAGCGATCCCGCTCCGGCCTCGTGCATGCCCTGAACATTCTGCACGGCGTCCCCGACCTTGCCATTCATCGTTTCAGCGAAAGCGACATCGTGCGACATCCCCTGGTAGGAGCCATTGCAAACGCATATGACAGCGCGGAAAAAAGCGGATAATCCCGTCAGCCTTTTTCTCCTCGTTCGGAGGCTCAAAGCGCATCACCGTTGCGGATGGGGCATTTGTTTTCTTGTCGGGACGCTGTTCTTTCTTTCCGTTCTCGCCGGCCTCAACTTCAATGTCATGCCGCGCATGTATGTCTCGGGGCAGGTGGCCGAAAGCGACGTGATCGCCGAACACGACATCATGGTGGAAGACGGCCGCGCCACGGAGGCCCGCCGCAAACAGCTTCTTCTGCTTCAACCGCCCGTGTATGATTTGAGTATGGAACCGTTTGCGGCGTTCCAGAATAAAATCATGGAAATTTTGCGCGTCGTCAATGAGACCGGCGAACGCAAACACGCGGCGGAGAGTCTTGCCCATCTGATGGAGGATTTGATTCCGGATGTGGCGGAAGAAATTCTGGCGGAACTCGCGCGTTACGAAGTGCAGGACTATCTGCTCAAGGATTTGATGCCCCTTATCCGGGAAAACCTCGCCGAAGGCCTTGTGGCGGATCTGCGTTCCGGCCGTGTCGGCAGAGCGGGGGTTGTCATCCGCAATCTGGATACCGGGACGGAAACGTTGCGTCCGGACGTCGGCACGCTGCATGACGCGCAGTCCTTTCTGGCGGAAATCGCCTCCCGGAACAGGCAGAACCCCGGATTGACGCCGCAGTCGCGTCGCGCCGTCAATATTGTGCTCGCGGCCATCATGCCCGCCTCCCTGACTCCCAATCGCGAAGCCACGCAAAAAAGGGCGGAGAGCGTGGCGGAAAGCGTAAAGCCGGTTTACTATCAGGTTCAGAAGGGTGAAATGATCGTGCGCAAGGGGGAGCGTGTGAGCCGGGAGCAGCAAATCAAGCTGCAGGCTCTCCATGAAAGCGTCTCAGGCCCGATGCGCTGGACAACGGCGGGAGGCGGCTTTCTTTGCGCGCTGCTTGTCTCCATAGGGTTTTTCGTCTCTCCGAGCGGCAGGCCGGGCACGCCCCTGCACTCCAAAGACATGCTGATGATTTCCCTCCTGCTCCTGCTTACGGGCATCGGGACCAAGGCCCTCTGTCTGTTCGGCCTGCGGCTGGACAGTCTGCATGCGCAGAACGCCTTCGCCTTCGCCTTTCCCGTCGCCGGGGTTGTGGGGCTGGTCGCCATGATTTTTGCCGCGCGACGCTACTGCACCACGGGTCTTTTGCTGGCCTTTTTCACCACGTTGATGTTTCAGGGCGAGTATACGCTTTTCCTCTACCATTTTCTCGGCGGAATGCTGGGCACCTGGCTCATGGTGAGGGCTCAGAACCGGCAGGATGTTGTCTGGAGCATTGTTCCCCTCGCTGTCGGGCAGAGCGTCATCTGGGCGGGCGCGGCCTTGCTTGCCAATGTTTCTTTCGAGGAAGTTCCGTTCAATCTCATTGCCGTTGCCGTCAACAGCATTTTTTCCCTCATCGTTCTTTTCGCCGCGAGCCCCGTGATAGAAATGCTTTTCGGCTACAGCACGCGTTTCAGGCTTATGGAGCTGATGAGTCTGGAGCAGCCGCTCATGCAGGAGATGATGATGGCGATTCCGGGCACGTATCATCATTCCCTGGTTGTGGCGAACATGGTGGAGGCGGGATGCAAGGTCATTGGCGCGAACAGCCTGTTGTGCAAGGTCGCCGCGCTGTACCATGACGTCGGCAAACTCGGCTACCCGGAATATTACATAGAAAATCAACACGGCGGCCCCAACAAACATGACAAAATCGCCCCTTCGCTGAGCGTTCTGATTCTCCTCTCACACGTCAAAAAAGGCATTGAATTCGCCGAACGATACAATCTGGGGCGGGAAATCACCGATATTATCCAGCAGCATCATGGAACGCGTCTCATACAGTTTTTTTACCAGAAAGCGCAGAAGCTCGGGGAAAAACCCCGCGAACCGGACTATTGCTATCCGGGGCCGCGTCCGCAAAGCAGGGAGGCGGCCATACTGATGCTGGCCGACTCCGTGGAAGCCTCAAGCCGCACGTTGGCCGACCCCACTCCGGCGCGCATCAGAAGCCACATCAATTCCATCATCAAGGGAATTTTTTCCGAAGGCCAGCTGGACGAATCCGAGCTGACATTCAAGGATCTTCATTACCTGAGCGAGAATTTTCAACGGATTCTGACAGGCATTTTTCATCAGCGCATCGTGTATCCCGAAGCCGGAATTTCCAACATGCGCCAGGGTTCCAAAACGTCCGCCGAGGCCAGGGCCGGGGGAGACAGGGAACGGAACAAAATTCACTCTTTTCCTCCCCCCGCAGCAGAGCCGGACGGAAAGGCCCGACAGGACGCGTCCGCCACGCCTGCGGCAAGACTGGTCCGTTGACGCCGTTCGGGAAAGGCGGAAACCGCAATACCGCACAGATGAAGCCCGGAGAACGCCGTTGCAGAAGAGCTCCATGAAGGAAATCGACATTATGGCGGACAGCGCGGAATATGTGTGGGCAATGCCTTTTGACAGACGGAGCCTGCGTCACGTGTTGCGAACGATGCTTCTGGCGGCGGAAGAAAAGGGAATTTCCATTCCGGAGCGACTGGAGGTCCGCCTTGTCAACGACAGGGACATGCGTGCCGCGAACTCGCGCTTCGCGGGTTGTCCCGGGCCCACCAATGTGCTTGCTTTTCCGGGGGGGAGCGACATGCCGGGGATCATTCTGATGTCATCCGGCGCCGTGCTGCGGGAATGCCTGCTTCATGGCCAGCGGCCGGACGAATACACGCTGTTGCTGCTGGCCCACGGTCTCGCGCACCTCGCCGGTCTGGAACACGGGAGCTGCATGGACCGTATTTGCGATGTTTGTGTGGCGGCCGTCAGGCGAACATTGAACCCCCGCCTGTCGCCGTGACCGGCAAGCCCGGATGCCGCCTTCCGCCTTGGGGCGTTTTTCGTCCCGAATCCCCGCCGCCGCGTATCCGGACGGCGGGGCGCGTCACCTCCTGCCTTGACGTTGCTTTGGTGCTGGCCGAAAAAGGCCGTCTGAGGGTTTGGGACAGTCTGATTGCCGAGAGTCAGTCCGCGGGGAGAGGACAGTTGCGCAGAAACTGGATTTCCCCGCCCGGCAATCTTTACGCCGCGCTCCGCCTGCCCCTGTCGCCGCCGTTTGAGGGTTCCGCCGCTTCTGTCGCCACGGGAGGGATTTTCGCGGGCGCTTTGCGTGAACTGGGCTGGCCCGTCTGGCTCAAATGGCCCAATGATCTTGTTTTGACGCCGGATGGCGCGCCGCGTAAAATCGGCGGCATTCTGCTGGAGGAGCGCGAAGGAATTTTGCTTGCCGGCGTGGGCATCAATATTACAAGCGCGCCCGATCCCTCGGTTTTGCGGAAAGACGCCGCAATGCCGGCAGCGAGCCTCGGCGGGTTCACGGACTTTCCGCCGCTGGCGGAAAACCTGTGGCGGCAGCTTGTAAAACATGCCTATTCGATATATGGTGGAGACGATGGCTTCTCCGGGCATTGGAAAAATGAAGCCGAACGGCTTTTGCTGTGGAAAGACCGCGAGGTGGCCTTTACGGACGAGCGGGGTACGGTGCGAGGCAGGCTGGCGGGATTGACTTTTTCCGGTGGAGTCCGGATGTATCTTGATGGAAAAATGAGAGAATTTTCGAGCGGAGCGCTTCACCTCCCGTAGTATGTTGCAGTGGGCAAGACACGTCGCATTTTCGCATTTGGCAATCGTCGGACGGCCATGAGGCGACGCGCAATTGAAAGAGGCTGACTGTGGGCAACAAGACATTTGCTGACGTGCAGAAATTTCTGGAAGGCAAAGTCATTCTGGTGGCCAACCGCGGCATACCGGCACGGCGCATTTGCCGTTCCATACGTGAGCGTTTTGATGCCGTGGCCGTCATGACCGCCACCGATGTGGACAAAACCGCGCCCGCCGCCTCCGCCGCGCAGGAGCTTCTTTTGCTCGGCGCCGAACCGCGCGCCTATCTGGATATCGACAAAATTATTACCCAGGCAAAGCAGCGGAGCGTAGTCGGCATTCATCCCGGCTGGGGTTTCGCCTCGGAAGACACGCGCTTCCCGCAGCGCTGCAAGGAGGCGGGAATAACCTTCATCGGCGCGCCGGCCGGGGCCATGAATCTTTTGGGAAACAAGGTTCAGGCCCGACAGGTGGCGCGCAGGCTGGGCATACCCGTCGTCCCGGGTTCCGACGGCGCTGTGGATATCACGGAGGCCAGAAAGCTCATAGC